>JACRII010000112.1 GCA_016235875.1 Planctomycetota bacterium | reverse complement strand
TAAGAGCGCAACGGAACCAGCATCGCAGCATAAATGGGAGTTACCTGCAACTGAAGAATTGGACAAGACCTTTGCCTTATTGAGAGAACGGGTAACATCGCCAAAAATGTCCCTTGCCGAGGTAAGTGTCCTTATCTCCAGCATGGAAAAGACATTAAAAAATTTAAAATAGAAACGTAACTATTTTTTCAGAATTTATTAATTAAAGGGAAGGAGAAATCCTTCCCTTTTTTATTTGTGGGATTTTAAACAAGAAAAAGACTTTACTTAGTTATCCGTAGTTCGCGTATCTTTTGTTGAAGGTTCTGACGGTGCATATCCAGCGCCTCGGCAGTGCGGCTGATATTCCCCGAAAATTCTTCCAGCTTCCTTTTTATAAAATCACGTTCAAAATTTTCTATAAGTATCTTCTTTGCATCCCGGAATGATAGATTGTAATTAATATTTTTTACCGTTACTGCAGTATTCTCAGGATGTTTTATTTCTTCCGGCAGGTCTGTTGTATCAAGAATTTCCTTATTAGCAAGCACCACGGCGCTCTCAATAATGTTTTTGAGTTGACGAACGTTGCCTGGCCAATTATACGAGATTAAAATCTTCATTGCCTCGTTTGAGATGGAGACGATGTGTTTTTGATGTTTTTCAGAGAAGTATTGGATAAACCGATTTACCAACAGGGGGATGTCTTCCCTCCGATGTCTCAAGGGCGGTATCTTTATATTTACCACCTTGATCCTGTAGTACAAGTCTTCCCGAAAACGACCTTCCTCAATTTCTTCTTCGAGGTCACGGTGAGTGGCGCTGATGATCCGTACGTCTACTGCAAGTGTTTCGGCGCCGCCCAGACGTTCAAATTTTTGTTCCTGTAACACTCGTAAAAGTTTTGATTGTGTGCTGATACTCATATCCCCGATTTCATCAAGGAATATCGTTCCCTTATTGGCCAACTCGAACTTACCTGAGCGTCTTTCTGCAGCGCCCGTGAACGCACCCTTTTCATGTCCAAAAAGTTCGCTTTCAATCAACGTCTCCGGTACGGCAGCGCAGTTCATGATAATGAGTGGTTCGTTCCTGCGTTTACTGCGCTTATGGATTTCCCTTGCCACAAGCTCCTTGCCGCTGCCGCTTTCACCCTCGATGAGCACGGTAACATCAGTTGTGCCGACTTTTTCGATCCTGTCAAAGACCTCTTTTATCGCCTCACTTTGGCCGATGATCTCACCCAAACCTTCCAGACGGCCAATTTCTAACCGAAGTCGGGCATTTTCTTCCTGGAGAGAGATTTTTTCAAAGGCGTTTTTGGCAATTATCCGAAGCTCGTCAATTTCGTATGGTTTTGCAATATAATCGTAAGCCCCCCTTTTCATAGCTTCAACGGCAATCTTCTCGGAGCCGTAAGCAGTGACAATGACCACCAGGGGTGGATTTTTCATCGCATTGATCATCTCCATGGTTTTCATACCATCGAGCTGTGGCATGTTGATATCTAAAAATACCAACGCAGGATGCTGTGTCTTTAAGATTTGCATTGCATCGGTGCCATCTTTTGCCTCGTATACCAGGTAATTATCCTTTTCGAGCAGCTTCTTCATCCCGTAACGGGCGGCTTTTTCATCATCCACGATTAGTATTGACGGTTTAGGCATAGTCATAAATTAGCATACAGATTACAGATAAAACGGATTTACACAGATTTTGATGTTTAAGAAATTCAAATTTTTTGGTTATTCTGTTAACACACCTCGGGGCTGTCCAAAAAGTTAGATTTTCAACTGTCATTGCGAGCGTGAGCGAAGCAATCTATTTTGAAACCCTTTAAAATTAAGGGATTGCTTCAGTCGTTCCTCCTTCGCAATGACATGGTAATAACTTTTTGGACAGCCCCTAAGGTGTGTGTAATAATAAAAAGTTGTTGGGTTTTGTCTTTTAAAACCCAACCTAATTTAATGTATAGGAATTTCAAAAAATCGTTCCTCCCCCTTGATGGGGGAGGCTAGGTGGGGGTGAAATAAAAAGTTAATCACCCTCCCCATGCCCCTCCCATCAAGGGAGGAGAATATTTAGTTGCCGAAGGCCTAATTTAATGTTCAGGAATTTCAAACTATTGTGATTCCCCTCTAAAAAGAGGGGATAAAGGGGTGTGTAAGTTTTCCGCGACCCCCCCAACCCCTCTTTCTAAAGGGAAACTTAAAAGTCGCTGCCTATGGCAGCCTAATTTAATGTTCAATTTTTAATTTATATTTTTCATGAAAAAAATATTTATACTCTTTTCCGTCAATTCTTTTACTATCCCGATAATCTGCGTTCACCTGTGTCCAAACCGGAAATTTCCATGCTTTTCAGGTTGTCATTAAAGACGGTTCGTTTAAAGGAAAGTTTATGATAAATGATGCGCCGTTTCCGTTGCTCTCGACACGGATGGTGGCGTCCATATCTTCCAGTTTCTTTTTTACAATGGAGAGACCCAGCCCTGTTCCGGTTTGCTTGGTTGTATAAAATGGCTCGAATATTTTTTGGGATGATTCCTGTGGAATACCCGGGCCTGTATCGGCAATGGTAACCTGAATTGCATGGTTATTATGCACGCAATGGGCGTCAATAGATATCTTGCCACCGGCGGGCATTGCCTGGATGGCATTATGGATCAAATTAAAAAATACCTCTTTCATGGCGCCCTCATCAGTGGCGAGCATCGGTAAGTCGTTGGGAATTTGACAATGGGTTACGATGTTGTTTTGTTTTGCCTCGTGATTGAGTACGACCAGGGTCGAATGAATGACCTCTCCGATCTTGACATTGGCTTTCACTTCACTGCTCGGCTTTGCAAATTGTAACAATTGATTAACAACCTTGGTCAGTCGGTCGATTTCATTCACAATAATGGCCAGGTCTTCTTGTAACGGATCGTTTTTCCTTAAATCTTCACGCATAACCTGAACGATAGTTTTTATAGAACTCAATGGATTTTTTACCTCATGTGCAACGCTTGTGGAGAGGCGTCCAAGACTGGATAGTTTTTCATTTTCATACATCTTTCTTTCTAGCTGGAGTTTTTCCTCGATAATCTTTGATTTTTCGACTGCAGACCCAATTTCATTCGCAACGATCATGAGTTGGTCAAGATTGTCAGAAGCAATAGGCAATCCTCTCCTGGCCCGCCCGAGGCTTAAAATGCCGGTGAGTTTACGGTTGACAAATATCGGAAATATGAAAACAGCCTCCAGCATTCTCATCTCGTTTATGATGGAAACATCCTTTACCTCGTGTCGATTGAGCACAACAAACTCCCCGTTGGCAAAGAACCGGATAATATGCTGTATATTTTGCTGGGTTATGGGTTCGTATTTTTTATCACCGATAATTTGAACCCGTTCACTCCCCTTTTCGGAAAAAGGGACAGGCTTGAAAAGGAGGAGGCTGGTGGATTTAATGACTGTGGCTTTTTTGACGGATTCTACCACATATTCGAGCAGTTTTGTGAAGTTAACGAGCGGGTCTGTACTAATGACGTGGCTCAATTCGTTTAGTAAATATTCACTGTCCCCCGTGCGGAAAAATATCAGTCTTCTAAAAAGTCTCTGTATCCTTTCCTTAAGTGTGGGAAACCAGAACACAAGGCTGATGACAAAGACGGATTCCAGTATCTTGGAATTTACAAAATAGTGATGTTCGAGGGATTTTGCCAATTTTTTGATTCCGAAATAATAGAGACAAATCAAGATAAGGGTAAGGAATGAATAAAAGACGCTCCGGCGGAGCACAAATTCCATGTAGTTATATCGATAAACGTAATAGGAGAAAATGATACTGGGGAAGATTGAGGACAACATGGAGACTAATACAAGATAATCCCCAATATAGGTAATCTTATTTCCCCCTAAGAGAAAGGTAAACCCAATAAAGGCAGCGATGGAAATCACTACCCAGTAAATAGCCAGGTGGAACTTCCTTTCCTCTTTCTCTTCAACCGTTCTAGCAAGCCATCGTGAGATATTTGCTGCGATAAAGAGCGAGGTTATCAGCCACACTACAAAGGGTTTGATATAATGCGTTGCGCTTATTCCCAAATGGGTATCTTCTGAAAGAACAAAATTTTTTATGATTACCGAAAAGGGAAAGACGGGGAGGTAAATAGAGACGATAATGAGTTGCTGCAAAAATCTTTTAATCTGAGGTTTGCTTTCAAAAAGAAACAGAACTGCCGTGTGGAGCAGCAGGCTGGGCATAAAACCAATTCCACCATACGAAATCGCATCTGCAACAAGGTCTACGGACTGGATTTTTCGCCCGAACAGGATAAAGCTGAAGAGGGACACGGTATTTCCAAAGTGCCACATGGCAACGCTGATAACGAGGAAGAGGAATACGAGTTCGCTCCTCGTTTTATGTTTTCGCTGCACAATCAGGATCGAAAGGACTATGTGCAGGGTAGTACCCAGGATAAAACCTATGAGGGATATAATTTCATAAAGTGGCATATGGTATCTCGTGTTTCTTTTATGAATGATCAATACATGCGTTTTCATGGTTTATGATATTAGTGAAGAAACCTACTGTCAATAGAAAAAGCAGTAAAGGCAACTATAGCAACGGATTGACAATAAATAATCTGAACAAGTTTGTTGTCCGATACTTTGAAGATCAGGCGCTTCGGCAAGCTCAGTACAAGCACTGTCAGGGCTGAAGCCCAATTCAGACTTCGTCGTGAGCTCAGTCGAACGATAAAACCGTCACTAACCCCGGCCTTAAGGCTGGGGTTGGTGGGTATACGCCATACTGGGGCTTTAGCCCCAATGGCACAGCAACATGAAGTTGTTCATGTTATTTATTGTCAATCCCTAACGGTGATACTTACCTTGACAACAGATAAAGTGTTACGGTAGAATCAAATTCGATTTTGATATTTTCATTTTTAATTCGACCGAGGTTTCATTGATAAAACCTGCCAATATAAATAACATCATTATCCGTTCACCCAATTGGGTAGGCGATGTTGTTATGGCAACGCCTGCCTTCCGCTGTATCAGGGAAAACTTTTCTGGGGCAAAAATCACCATCGCCCTCAAATCATACGTCCAGAAGCTCATTGAAGGCGCTCCATGGTTTGACGAAATACTTGTTTTGGATTCAAATAATCAATACTCTAAAAGTACGCAGATCTTTTCTCTTGTGAAACAAATACGATTTAGAAAATACGATCTTGGATTTCTATTCCCCAATTCCTTTAGTTC
>JACRII010000113.1 GCA_016235875.1 Planctomycetota bacterium | reverse complement strand
GTTAGTGGGGTCAGCTTAATTATTTTTACGTTATTTGTGAGATATACCATATATACATCACCTAAATTCAATGGTACTTTATACCTTTTGTGAAATAAAATCAACCATGTTTTCTTGTTATATGATTTGTTTGCAGTATAATGCAAACCTGCGGAATGGGCTGTGTGGTAATGCAATATCACAGATCAAAACACAGAGGTTTGTTGGGGTCTCATCTTAAAACTTAGCGTGCCCAGCGAATGATAGCATTTTCTACAGGCGAGAGTCACATCATAGTAAAAACCAAAGCCAGGTAGCCAAAAATATTAACAAGGTCACCTTTATTGTTCATTTATTTATTCTCTCTAAAAAAGGTTTGATATCTGCCGGAACAACATTGTTAATACCTTTTTGCCTGATAATAGATACTGCACAATCTCGAACCTTATTATATTTCTCTAAAATTCTTGTGATAAGATAATCTTTATCAAAAAATTATACCGACAGGTTCGAGTCCCGTCGGCCTTGCCAGTTACAAAATAAAAGCCTTGTTCCGAATTTATTTCAGAACAAGGCTTTTTTCTTTTTTAAAAATATCAAAGTGAAACTCAAGTGCGCTATCGTTAGTCTTCTTTAAAGACGATGTCGTCGTAATACAATTCGAGCTTATGCTTGTGTTTGAGTTCCTCCTGGGCCAGGACCTTGCATAGTTTCTTTATATCCGCACTGTCTGCCGACTTGGCCATACCGACATAAAAGTTATAAGATTTCTGCTCTTTCTTCATGGCCACAATCAGCACATCCTGAAAATCCTTGATTTCATGGACGTCTTTATCAATGAGATATTCAGTAATATGAAGGTCGTGAATTTTAGCGGGTTTGAACTGTTTGATTTTAGAGGCATCAAATTTTTGCAACATTTCCTTGTGTTTCAATTCTTCATCAGCAAGTTCCTTTATCCACACCCTCGCTGCTGCATCTTTTACGAACTTTAATGCGTCCGTATAAAATTTGTGAGCTTTCTCTTCCTGCTGCGCAGCTTGTTTAACAATTTCTTTTACATCCATCGTCGCCATCCTTCCCTCCTTTTACATTTTTTAAAGTTTATTTCCTTGTTTTACCTGACGCTTTTAACTCAGCCAATTTGTGCTCGGCTGCAATGGATGCCGTGACTCCCTCTCCTATCGCAGTCGCAATTTGCCGGTATGAATTTTTCCGAATGTCGCCAACGGCATACAGCCCTTCGACCGCCGTTTCCATATGTATGTTTGTCTCAATATGGCAGCCGGCGTCAACACATAACAAATTACCCAAAAAACCCGTATTGGGTGAACTGCCAATAAAAATAAAGACCCCATCGCAGGGAATGTCCTTCTTTTCTTTCGTCACAACGTTTTGGGTAACAACGCCATCCACCTTTTCCTTCCCGTGGATACTTTCAATGAGCGTGTTGAGTATCACTTTTATCTTTGGATTCGAAAAGGCATCGTCCAGATAAATCTTTGTGGCTCTAAACTCATCCCTTCTGTGTATTATTTGTACGGTTTGGGCATATTTGGTCAGGAAAATACCTTCGGTTATGGCGGAATCGCCTCCACCGACGACAACGACGTTTTTGCCCCTGTAGAAAGCGCCATCGCAGGTCGCACAATAACTAACTCCCTTACCGTAAAATTCATCTTCGCCAGGGACGCCTAATTTTTTAGGGTCTGCGCCAGATGCAAGAATAACTATGTGGCTTCCATATTTATCGGTATCGGTCGTCACGACCTTTAAGCCATTCTCTACATCCAATTTCAAGACTTCTTCATATCGAATTTCCACGCCAAACCTTTTGGCCTGGGACTCCATTCGTTGCGTCAATTCGACGCCACCAATAATCTCCGGGAATCCAGGATAATTCTCGATCAGTTCCGTACCGACTAACTGACCGCCCAAATATTTTTTTTCAAGGATCAGAGTCTTCAATAGCGCACGACAGGTATAAACGGCCGCAGCGAGGGCGGCAGGGCCTCCGCCGATAATGACTACATCGTAATCTTTGTTCACATCCCCTTCAACCCTTTCATGGCGTTCAGGACCTGCCAACCATAAAAATTCAAGGCAAACTGTTTTTTCTCAATATGGCATTCAAGGCATTGTTTCGTCCCTTCAGTAGCCCAGGCACGGGTTACGAAGGCAGTTTTGGACTTTTCCCCTTTAGGGGTAAGCTTATCCTTCCCGGCGTGACAGAAGCTGCACTCTGTTCCCATAATTTCAGATAGCTCGAACATTCTTTTCGCCTCTTGTTCATTTTCTTTGTAATGCTTTCTATCGACATGGCAGTGGTCACAGTCAACCCCCAGGGCAACAGATGCCTTCATCATCATCTTCGATTTCTCCCCTTCCTCTGTAAATACCGTCAAATCTTCATTATGGCAAAAATTACATTCTACTCCAAAAAGCGACGATATCCTTTTAACCTGGGCGTCTCTTTCTTCTTTGGTACCTTTGAAGTAAGGATTTGAATACGTAACATCTGGTTTGCTTTTCGCCGTCTGCTCTGTATCCGTTAAAGCGTTATTTCCAAAATAAAAAGATATTATCATGCCTGCAACAAATACATAAAGCTTCAAGCACTGTTTTTGTAATAATTTTGACATAAAAAGTTATTGAGAAAAAGTATATGAAAGAAGAACACCATTAATCGAGCTTATCGAATAAGTCTTTATTTGCACCGCAAGAAGGACACACCCAATCTTCGGGTAAATTTTCAAAAGCCGTCCCGGCATTAACACCATTATCAGGATCGCCCTTTGCCGGATCGTATATGTAACCACAGACCCGGCACTCCCATTTCGCCATATTTTCTCCTTATTTTTCAGTTAATAAATCAATCGTGCCACACAGTAACTAAATGAATTTTCGTTTTATTACCTGAGCCTTCAAGCTAATTTCTTATACATGTCTTTACCCGAACCGCAGGAAGGACACACCCAATCGTCAGGTAAATTCTCAAAAGGTGTTCCAGGGTTAACACCATGATCCGGATCGCCGTCTTCCGGATCGTATATATACCCGCACACCTGACATTGCCATTTTGTCATATTTTACACTACCTTATATTGCGTAATCAACCTTTAATATAAAAGAAAGTGCAGACGTTTTACATATTCTGCACTTTCTTTTTCACCCCCTATTGAAAATTGAGATTTAACGATTTTCGATGGGTATTTGTTTGTCACGGAGATTTTTGTGGCACTCAAAACAGGTCTTTTCAACCATCTTTATGAAGGATTTAAAGGTTGCTTCCTGATTATTTGATGCAGCCGCTTTTTGAACCTCCAGCGCCGATGTTGCTATCCCTTTTAGATAGCCATCAAACTCCTCCTTCAGTCTTGTAATCTTCTCAGAATCATTTGGATCTATTTTAGCCCGCTTAAACCACTTGTTTTCCTTTGGATCAACAGGAAAAAATGTTGCGCTTATTTTGTAACTCTGGTCCACAACAGCGCCGGCCTCCTGTACAACATACTTAAAACTTCCCACCAATATTCCATCAAGTATATTGTTTACACGCTTTGCAATCTCATTCATCAACACCTGGGTAGGTTCATCAACGTGCTCGTGGATAACTACCTTTTCCTCTGCCAAAAGAACGTTAGCAGGATTAACAACACTTATTAATCCTGCCAAACTCAGACCCATTAAACCAACACTTAAAAACCTCAATCTTTTCATAACGATATCTCCTTTCTCAGAATAAAATAAACACAAGTTTTAAATTATAACATACTTCATTTCAGGTACAAATATTTTACTAACCTCCGCTTATCTTCATCCAATCTGGCCATTCCGGCCATTTTTGCCTGGTAGCCTCGTGGCAAGAAAAGCAGGCATTTTTTAACATTGCATCAAAGCTTTTGTAAGTCTCTACAATGTTCAGTTTTTTGGAAGTTTCGGCAATATTCTTCGAGGCATCAACAACTGCTTTCAAGTATTTTTCAAAATCCTTCTTTACAGCCTTTATGTCCTCTGATTTGTTCGGATCCTTTCCCGTTTCCTTGAACCACTCGCCAACTTTTCCACCCTCCGGAAAGAAATTCTTTAATATGGCCTCGCAGTTTTCTGTCACCGCATTGGACTCCTTCACCACAGCGTCATGATCGCCAATCATTATGGCGTCAAGTATCCTGGACGTATGAGAACTGATTACCTGCATGAGTAAACGGGTAGGTGTAAGTTCTGAACCATGATGGGTCTCAATATCTTTCCCCAAAACAATATTACCCTTCCATGGGTAAGACATAGCTACCGCAGTTACTACAAATCCACAAATTAACACATAGCGCATTTGACCAAATATTTTCATCGGCATGCCCCTTTCTTAAATTAGGTTGCCTTTCGGCAGCACCTTTTAATCTCCCCTCTAGAAAGAGGGGACGGGGGTGTGTTACGGCAAACTTACACACCCCTTTATCGTTCGACTGACCCTTCGACAGGCTCAGGGTGCAGCGTCGTGCATGGTGAGCTTGTCGAACCATCACGACGAAGTCCCCTCTCCCCGCTTTCGTGAGGACATGTTTTTAGAGGGGAATCATTAAAGATTGATCCTATACATTGAAATCATGTTCATAATCATCGGTTCTCAACAGCTATTTTGTGTCCCGGAGTCTTCGATGACATTCAAAACATGCCTTTGTTAATAATCCGCTGTATGCCTGGAACGTTGCCTCTGTATCACCCGTATCTGCTGCTTTTTGAATCTCCTGTACACCCGCATCTATCCGTCTCATGTAGGCATTAAATTCCTCTTTTAACTTTTTAATTGCCTCTATATTGCTTGAATCCAGGTCTTTTGACCGTTTGTACCATGCATCTATTTCAGGATTTCGTGGGAAGAAATTCTCATTGATCTGGTTTGCTTTTTCTGTAACAGCAGCCGCTTCTTGTTTAACGTATTTAAAATTACCTACCAATATCCCTTCAAGGATATTATACATCCTCTTTTCAATCTCGACCATCAACCTTTTAGTAGGCAATTTAATATTTTCATGTTCGTGTACGGCACTAGCCCTTTCCTCACCTGCAAAGGCTTTAGTACAAACCATGTTTGTTGACCCCATTAATCCTGCGAAACCTAAAATACTCAAACTTATACATATTAAGGACTTCATATAAATACTCCTCCCGTAATACAAAAAAACTAAATGAATACTTTTATACGATAATATTTTCCATGTCTTACACCTCCCTCTTACTAACCCTTAAATAAAATACAAAATTTGAACCTACACAGAGACTGCCTTCGCACGGGGTTCAGTCATGGAAATGGGAGACAATACCAGATCTAACTGATCCGCAGAGAGGAGTCCCCATTGTTGGATAATCTCTTTTGCGGATTTCCCCGTTTTCATCGATTCTTTCACCACCTCAGCCGCCTTTGAATAACCTATAATGGGATTTAAGACGGTAACAATCCCCAGACTCCGTATAGCATAGCCCTGACACTTTGCCGCATTTACGGTTATGCCGCTGATACATTTCTCATTAAATATTTTGACTGCATTGGTCAGGATAAAGACGGAATCGAGCAGTTTATATTGGATTACCGGCATCATAACATTAAGCTCAAACTGTCCTGCCTGCGCAGCCAGCGAAATCGATACATCATTGCCCATAACCGAGAAGCACACCATGTTCATCATCTCCGGAATAACAGGATTCACCTTCCCAGGCATGATAGAAGACCCCGGCTGCACTGCCGGCAAGTCTATCTCCGCCAGTCCTGTATTTGGCCCGGAATTCATCAATCTCAGATCGTTGGCTATACGTATGAGTTCTACAGACAGTGTGCGAAGGGCGCCTGAGAATTCCACAAACGGCGCATTACTCTGCATGGACTCAAACCGATTTTTTGACTCCTTAAGGTCCAGATTTGTCATCTTCCTGAGTTTTCCGACTACTTTACCGGCATATTCCGGATGCGTATTGATTCCCGTACCTACGGCGCTGCCACCGATTCCCAAATCCTTTAAACTTTCACTCGCCCTTTCAATTCCTCTCTCTGCCTTAAGCAGCGATGCTGCATATCCTGAAAACTCCTGGCCGACACGGATGGGTACGGCATCCTGAAGATGCGTACGGCCGGATTTTACGATTGAATCAAATGATTTTGCCTTCTGGTTAAAAGCCTCGGTCAATGCATATAAATTCTTGATGAGTCTTTTAGACGATTGTAACGCCGCAATGCGCATGGCGGTGGGATAGACGTCATTCGTAGACTGTCCGTAATTGACGTGATCGTTTGGATGCACCACCGAATAGTCCCCTTTCGCGCCGCCAAGCATTTCAATTGCGATGTTGGCAATAACCTCATTTACATTCATATGGTGGGATGTTCCAGCGCCTGCCTGATACACATCCACCACGAATTGATCCTGAAACTCACCATTCAGAATGCGATCACATGCCAGAATAATCATGTTGCCTATCTTGCTGTCGAAACAGCCAAGCTCTACGTTCACCATGGCAGCCGCCTTTTTTATCTGCACAATTGACGTGGTAAATACCGGCTGAGAAGTTTGGCCACTGACGGGGAAGTTTTCAATAGCCCTGGCAGCCTGCACCCCATAATAAGCGTTTTTGGGGACTCGCATCTCACCCAGATAATCTTTTTCTATTCGGAATGAGTCTACTCTTTCATTATTCATAATCAAGCTTTTAAAACCCCAATAATTTTAAATCTCTCAAACACTTCATCTCCATGAGGGGCTTCCACTAATGCGTCGGTCAAATCACTGCCGGCAAAATGCATATTATAATGTACACCATCTGCCCACCGATCACTCCCTGTAGTCTCATACACTTTTCCTTTGTATGCAAAATAAGCAGGTCGGCCATCTTTACCGTCGCACTTTGACAATTCCGCAGTTGTAAATATCTTTTCTTCTGTAAATTTTTCTGCCACCATTTTTTCCCGTACCTCTTTGCCACCTTTCAAAAGGCCGTATTTTTTAATATTGCTGTCTGCAATGGCCTGTATTTTGGCTAT
>JACRII010000111.1 GCA_016235875.1 Planctomycetota bacterium | reverse complement strand
CTCGATATCCAAAGAAATTGCCCGTGGTAATCTCGCAAAGCGAGTACCCTTTGTCAATGGCGATGAGATCGGTCAGCTAGGGAAGACCTTTAACATCATGACCGCATCTATCGAACGAAAGATTGAACAGCTCAGGTATCTTAATGATGTGGCTGTTGAAATACATTCTCATATTGAGCTAGAACATCTTCTTCAAGACCTTGTCAACATTTCCCGAAGGATAGTTAATGCCGAGATGGGAAGCATAGTATTACTAGACGAGCAAGGTAAAAACATCAAATATTTCAAGGTTTCGGTACCAAATCAATTAGGATCTTTCCAAATTCAAGGTCAGCCCACGGGAAAAGGGCTTTTAGGCACGGTAATAAAGAAAGGACAGGTCATTCGATTAGATAATATAACGGAAGACTCACGTTCTATAGGATTGCCACCAAACCATCCGCCCATCCGCACGCTTCTCGGTGTGCCGCTTATAACAAATGGCGGGAAGATAAGCGGCGGGCTGTTATTAGCCAATAAGGCTAACGATGAGTGCTTTACGTTAGAGGACGAAGAAATCCTCCTTACCATAACCTATCAGGCGTCCGTTGCTATAGAAAATGCGAGGCTCTATGGACACGTCCAACAGCTTGCTGTTACCGACGGACTTACTGGTTTATTGAATCATAAGGAATTTCAAAGGAGGCTGGACGAAAACATCGAAGGCTCAAAACGGTACCACTACACAATTTCACTTTTGATGATTGATATTGACCATTTTAAGCAGTTCAACGATACCTACGGTCATCTGGTTGGTGACTTTGTGCTCAAAACCATTGCCACTATAATACAGGCACAGACAAGGGCAGTTGATGTCTGCGCCCGTTATGGAGGCGAGGAATTTGCGGTAATAGTGAGAGATGATGATACATTTAATTCACTTATACTTGCGGAACGTATACGTTCCGCTGTTTACGCATACCCAATCAAACACGATGGGATAAGGTCTCAATTATCAGTAAGTATCGGAATTGCCAGTTTTCCTAAAGATGCAGAAAATGCAGAAGACCTTATAAAAAGGGCAGACGAAGCGTTATATACGGCAAAAGAAACTGGCCGCAACAGTCTATGCTGTTACAAACCTGCGCAGCCAGATTAAAAACAGTTGTTCGCTTTTTGCTAAGGCAAAAGATAAAATAACCGATAATTCTATTAAAAAGATATTTGAAGCTTTTAGAAATCTGGAAAAATAGGCAATGAGAACTAGTATTTTCTTAAAAATTTTCTTTACCTTTTTGCTGGTAACATTATTACCAATTCTGGGCCTGATTGCATATAATGACTGGAAAGACAAGGATATCCTTATACAGGCCAACAAAAATACCATTAAAGGTGATGCAGAAAGGGTTGCCAGCAATATCGACGACCTTTTATTGTCTCACAAAACGCTTGTATGCAATATAAGGAATAATCATACCCTCATTGATTATCTTAAAGGGAATCGAGTCTCCAAACAAAAAATCAAGAATTGCGCTATCCAATGTTTGAATACATTACAAAAACTATCTCCTTATTATGAAGGTATTATCCTTTTAGATAAAGGAGGAAAAGAAAGGTTTTCAACCTCAACGGCATTTAAATACAATTTTTCACAAAGAGATATATTTAAAGAAGCATTAAAGGGGAATATTTATGTTTCTGAGCCATCTATGGATGGCAACAAGTCTTACATTTACTGCAGCGCCCCTGTAAAGGATGCGGAAGATAATGTCATTGCAGTATTAATACTGGCCACTGATGCAAAGTGGCTTCACTCACTCATCGAAAAAGAAAAAGACCGTCTGGGCAAGGGGGTAGTTTGTGTTTTATCCGATAAACATGGAGTTAGAATTGCGCACGCTTCAGACAGGAATCTTCTCTTTAAATCATGGATACCTCTCTCTCCCGCTGTCGAAAAAGAACTTATCTCAAAAAATAGTTATGGAGAATGTATTACCGAAATTGGGTCTACCAACTATCAGGAAGTAGCCAACACCCTGAGAAATAGCCGTGAAAGTACTTATTTTAAACACAGGTTATTTGTAAACCCCGAAATTAATCACGGTTTTTGTGTCGCCTTAAAGCAAAAGGACTGGAAGCTTATCTATACCATGCCGCAGTCTACATTTTTTTACTTTGTAAACCGGATTACCCTGCATGCCATCTTCACAACGATTGCAGTTGTTATCCTGCTTTTCTTTATATCATGGATGATATCCAAGAGCCTGCTGAGACCCATTTATAAACTGAAAAATGCCGCCGTTAAGATCTCTAAAGGCGAATTCGATCACCCTGTCAAAACCAGCAGAAAAGACGAATTGGGAAAGCTCGTCTTCCTCTTCGACGACATGCGGAAGCAATTACAGTCAATGAACAATGCCTTAAAAGAAATTCACCTTGAAACTATTTATACGCTGATAAAAGTATGCAGGGGCTTTGAAAAAGAAGGATTAGTTATGCACCTTTTACGCACCAGTGAGTATTCAACGGTTATTGCAAAACACATGGGACTTGACACTGTTTTTATAGATACCATCCGATATTCCAGCCTCCTGCATGATATTGGCCTGGTAGCCGTTCCACAGTATATCAGAGAAAAGGCGGACGTTTTAACACAGGCGGAATTAGAAGTCCTGAAATCACATACCATTCATGGCGAACAATTTTTGAGTAAAAAACCCTTTTTCCAAATGGCGCGGGATATTGCATTACATCATCATGAGAATTGGGATGGAACAGGATATCCAGATGGTATTAAAAATGGCGCTATTCCTCTTGCGGCGCGTATCGTCAGGATTGCTGATATGTTTGATAATCTGACCTATCCCTCAGGTACCTGCAGGCCGGAATTAATAAACACCTATGAACCCTGCGCATCTAAAACAGATGCCCTGAACATCATCCTGAGATATTCTGGTATTCATTTTGATCCCACGATTACAAATATATTTAAACAAATCGTAGAATCAAATCTTATTGGAAATAATACAAGAAGATATACAAACGGGAATTGATTTTTTAGAATAAGCCGGTGTTCCTGCACATTCAGGATATCACGCCTGAAGCGCCCCTGTGTCTTTTGCCATTTGGTCTATTTTTTCAAGAAAATCATTAAAATGAAACGGTTTAGAAATTAAATCCGCCTTGCTCATTTCAATAAATGCACCACACTCCGTAGACAAAGTATCTCCTGTCATCAAGATTATTTTACCTTTCATGGCGGGGATATGGCTCATCATCCACTCGTAGAGTTGGATTCCGGACATTTCTCCGGGCATTTTCAAGTCCATAACAACTATATCAAAATGATCTTTCTGGATAGCGATCACGGCATCTTTTGCACTGGATGCTGATGTTACATGACAGCCTTTTGTCGTCAACAATTCAGCACAAGACTCGGCAATGCTAACCTCGTCTTCCACCAGCAATAAATGTAAACCCTTAAAATTATACTCCCTTTTAATAACAGGTAAATTGATGTCTTTATTCGTTTGTTCCTTAATGGGAAGCATGACAGTGAAAATTGCGCCTTTCTGAGTGTTATTACCTATAATCGTTCCGCCGTGTTCTTTTACGATCCCATAACTTACAGCCAACCCCAGACCCGTACCTTTTCCCACCTCCTTCGTGGTATAAAAGGGTGTAAATAACTTTTCCTGATCCTGTATACCTGGCCCGTTATCCTCAAATTCAATAACAATCTCCCCCCCCTTCCGGGATGTACGAAGAATCAATATCCCTCTATCGGGAGCATTTCTCACAGCATCGTAGGCATTATTAATAAGGTTGATAAAGACCTGCATAAGCTGTACCCGATCGACCATAGTCATAGGTAAGTTAGGGGAAAGCAATTGTTCTACCTTGATATTATTAACCCGCAGTTCATGGAGTTTTAATGCGAGAGCCTCTTTTAAAACTTCATTGATACAAATGTATTGTTCCCTCCTGACGGTCTTACGTTTTGTCGCAAATTTAAGGAGGTTCTCGACAATACGGGCGCAACGCTGAGATGCGTCTATAATATGCTGTAATCTATTCGTTGCACTCTTTGATAATTTTTCACGCATCATCATGAGTTCACCAAAATTTAAAATAATCGACAGTGGATTATTCAGTTCATGGGCAACCCCGGAAATCATTGTCCCCAAACTACTCATCTTTTCAGCCTGTATGAGTTGTTCCCTCAATACATTTTGTTCAGTAACATCATAACCAAACAGGTTAATATTAGAAACGGCATCATACTCATCCTTAAAATAGGTCACATTCCATAAAATATCACGGACATGATTATCCCGGGTAGCAAAAGGCAACTCAATCTGTTCTCCCCTATCGCCACTCAAGAGCATCTGAATATCATCCAGTAAATCTGCCATTCTGTCCCTGGGGATAAACACATCCACTACAGATTTTCCAAAAACTTCTTTTAGCGCATATCCGAATCTGTTCTCTATAGCACGATTCACAAACACTACTTTCCCCTTTGAATTTATCGTCACTACGTACACCTTCGTATTTTGTATCAGGGCATCCAGGAATTTCTTCTGATGGTACATCTTTTTTTTGGTTTCACTCAATCTCAGCGTATTTTCTCTTAATAAATTTTCTAAACGCTCATGGTACTCAGACACCTTTTTTTCCAAATCACGCCGTTCTGTCACATCACGAACAAATGCACTTACAATATTATTTCTATGAGAAGTATCGTATTGTACGGAACAAAATATTTCAACGTCCAATACTTTGCCGTATCTTGTCAACAAAGCCGTAACCAGGCGGTTATCCTTCGGCGCGATCATCAACATGTTGTATTGTTCCTTAACAACCGCTACATTCTCGCTGGGAATAAGATCGAACAAGTACATCCTGGACATTTCCTTTGCGCTATATCCAAGTAAATCTAGTCCTAGCCTGTTCACGTGCAGAAATTTTCCATGACTGTCCATCTTAAATATAATCTCAGGCGCATTTTCAACCATGTCCTTGTATTTCTTTTGTGATGTGGTAAGACTGTCCAGGAGCATGGTATTCATCAGGGCAACGGTAATTTGTGCTGATACCTGATCTATGAGATTACGGTGGGTTTCCGTATACTGAGCGCCGCTCTTACTTAAAATATTTATGCAACCAGATAAGGCATTATCAATAAATAGTGGATAGACCATGTATGAGGTTATCTTGTCATTATTCAACATGCACTTTTCGTCACGGTCTCTATCTTTATACAATTCGTTCTTAATAACGGCTTTCCCACATTTTGACACATCCTCATAAAAATATCTTTCCAGGTTTGTCGTTAATTCTGTGCTTATTTGAAAGTTATGTATATTTTGCTCTAAATCCAGTAAATAGGTATAGTATTCACCGCTCGATTCAAACCTCGATATTATACTAAAATAATCAAACTCAACGATCCTTCTTAGCTCCAGGCATAGCGCATTACAAAAATCTTTGTACGTCTGGTAAGAAAGCACTAGTCGGTTTATATTTTTGGCAATCTCTCGTTCCTGTTCCAGTCTTTTTAAGATACGATCTGTGTCAATTTTTTGAAATACCCTTCTGAGTATTCCCTTCAAACTTTCACAGTGAACGGGTTTCGTTATACGCTCATAAAAACCCTGGCTCAGCATCCTCATTTCTAATGTAATGTCCATATCACCCTCTTTTGTCACAGGAACTACTATGGTGTGGGGACAATACCTTTTTAAACTCTGGATGGAGACGATCTGTTTGTCGAGTTCACGCTCCACATCCAGCAGAATTACATCGAAGCATTTCTTGTTCTCCAGCAATCCATATAAATCCCGCTCATTATAAACAAAAGATGTCTCATAGTCCTCCTGCACAAAATAATCGCGCAAAGTAGCGTATTCCGTATCCTTGCCTCCTAGAGAAATAACAAGAATTTTTTTCGTTGTAGTAACTAGTTCATTCACCATTTTAGTATAAACCAATTATCGTAATAAAACTAACCCTGTGTTTGCCTTTTTATACATTGCCAGCTTCTTTTTTGCAATTAAAATATCTCCTATGTAACGACCTCACGAATCATAGAAGCCTTTTTCCTGCCAATACCCTCCACGCAAGAAAGCTCATGCTCACTGGCCGTAATTACCTTCTCCACACTTCCAAAATGCTCTAACATCCTTTTGGCTATCCTTGGCCCTATCCCCGGCAATCCCTGAAGCATGAATAACTTTGTTGTCTGTAAGCGCCTTGGTCGTCTGCCTGCCCTCTTTAATATTTCATCGCGGCATTTGACATCCTGAATACCAGCCATTACCAATATTTCAGCAGTGCCGTCTGGTGATTTTGAAAAGACCAAAGGAATCTGCCATGAAATTGACAATGAAACAATCGCTCCCTTAACCGCCTGCGGATCAATTTCATAACCAGTGTAAAATAAATCTGTACCCTCTATTATCATTAACTGAACTTCGGCATATCGCTTTAATCGGGATGCCTGAGAAAATAATCTTCCATCAATAGACATATTGCGTAATTGTAATTTAGGAAATACCCTTAAGGATACATTCATTTTAAATAGCAGCAGTTGCCAGCCGGAAGTTAACGAGGGCAGCAATATTTCTAAATCGCTGATTGTAATCCATGATTTTATGACG
>JACRII010000110.1 GCA_016235875.1 Planctomycetota bacterium | reverse complement strand
TACCCAGGCTATCATGCAAAATAAAGTTTAAGGGAATACCTTAAACAGGTCCTTGTAAACTCAGGACCAGAAGAAAACTATCGAAGAGCTGGGTTCTGTGGGTTTCCTACTCACTACCCAGCTCTTCGTGTTTCTGGAATTGTAAAATCGATAAAAATAAGAAAAAAATGGATAAAAATGTGCTTGACAAGATTTACCATAAATGTATAATAAAAAAGCTTTTTGTTGTCTTGCGTGCGAATACTACTTTCTAAATATTTAATGAGTAATGGTATTAGCAGGAAGGGGGGTGGTTTGGTAAGCAGAAAAATCTTATTGTGTCTACGGTTGCCGATGATTCTAATAAACATCATGGGTAATAATTGTAGTTTTAAAAGCATGTGTCTAGAAAGAAAGGAGAAGATGTAATGCTTGAGATTTTAAAGAAACCATTGTCCAGGATTGTGGGGGTAACCCTCACGTTGGCTGGTGTAACGTTGCTGACGTGTACAATGGGAAATGGTATTGCAAAGGCGGAAGGTCCTACATTTCAGGATGTAGCATCACAGGTGTTTGGTCAGGCAGTTGGCCCGGATAACGATGGAACATTGTATGTTTTTGGATTGACAGCAAAATATACTGCGCCTCAGTATGTTGATGGAAGAGGCCCTTACAAGTCATTTTTGAAATTCTTGCCTTCGATTCGTTGGTATGATCCAGAGCATTATTGGACGCCAGGCAGTCAGAATGAAGGTGTTTTCAAGAATGAAGAATGCGTTCTTTGTCATACCGTTCAGACTCCTACGATTGTGAAGGACTGGAAGATAAGCGCTCATGGGAAGACAGAAGGCAGGAAAGGTACTGTAACAAAGGATGGTAAGCCATACGAAGGCGTTGTTGGCTGTGATAAATGTCATGGAAATGACCACATGAAGCTTTTCATGCCGACGTATAAGAATTGTGGTGAATGCCATCCCAAGGAAACCGCAGAACACCGAGCCGGTGGTTTGGGTTCTCACACCCATGCATTTACCGTAAATACTCTAGAATTTTCATGGCAGTTAGGAAAACCGGCAGAAGAAGTTGCTGGTTGTGCTGAGTGCCACGCTATTGCAGAAAACAGGTGCGATGGTTGCCACTCAAGACACGTATTTAGCCCTGCTGAGGCAAGAAAGCCATCCGCATGCAGATACTGTCATATGGGTATTGACCATGATGAACAGAAGATGTATATGGATTCCATTCATGGTTGCTTGTATGAAGCAGAAAACGCTACGATGGATTGGAGCAAGCCAGTTAAGAAGGGAAATTACAGGGTTCCGACCTGCGCATACTGTCATATGCAGGATGGGAATCACAACCCACAGCAATTCGGAACGATCTATAGCGATATGGGTATGTTCGAAGTTGACCGTGGTTCACCTAAGCACAAGGCAAAGAGAGATGCATGGATAAAGAAGTGCCAGGATTGCCATTCACCGAGATTTGCTGCTGATAAATTGAAGGAAATGGATGATGGTATTAGGTTGAGCTTCACGAAGTGGAGAGAAGCTGCTGCTGTTATCGTTGGCTGCTTCTTGGATGGTGTTGTTGATCCTATGCCAGAGGGTTCACCGCCAGACTGGTACGGTCATTACACGTTCAGCTTGTTGCCAGGTGGTGATCCAAGGTTCTATTCGACTTCAAATCTTGAACGTCTGGGTCTCGAAATGATTTGCTATCTGATTGGTAATACCTATAAGGCATTGGCTCATATGTGTATGTACAACGCTACATATGGAAATGGTGGTGCCTTTGAAACAGATAGAAAGATGATCGAAATCAAGACAGAGGCTGCTAAATTAAGAAGGTTTGCGGCAATCGAGAAGAAGATCGGTTTGGAACATAAGTCAGAAGCATTTTGGCTGCATGGTGAATATTCAGATCTACTCCCTGGTTGGAAGAGAAAACCAGGCGATGTGGATGTTGAATGGTTCAAGAGGACTGATATTCCTCACCGTGCTAATGCAGATGCTCCAGTTCAACCGCATGGGCATTAATCTTAAAAATTTGGTGTAAGAAGCCAAATTTTATTGCAAGAACGATGAGGGTAGCAGAAAAAACTTTGCTACCCTCATTGTGTTTATGAGTTTAACCTAATGGTAAGAGTAAGGAATAATAAAAAATAATATAAAGGCGGTATTGATTATGGGAACGACAACATTAAAATCTAAAGTACAAAAACACGAGGATTCGTGTAGGGTAGCTAGTTTTCCTGATAAATTGGGACATTTTGGACGTTTTGGCGGGAAGTTTGTCCCTGAAACCATAATGCCCGCTTTAGATCAATTAGAAAAGGCTTATTTAGAAGCAAAAAACGATCCTGCCTTTAATACTGAGTTAGAGTATTACCTGAGAGAGTATGTGGGACGTCCGTCAACCTTATATTATGCTGAAAGATTAACAAGAAAACTGGGAGGCGCAAAAATATACTTAAAGCGGGAAGACCTGAATCATACAGGCGCCCACAAAATAAATAATACAATTGGTCAGATATTGCTTGCCATTAGGATGGGTAAAAAGCGGATTATTGCCGAGACAGGGGCTGGACAGCATGGAGTAGCGACTGCTACTGCTGCTGCCATGTTCGGGATTGAATGCGATGTGTATATGGGTGAAGAAGACATGAGACGGCAGGCATTGAATGTCTTTAGAATGAAACTACTGGGTACGCGAGTCATACCGGTGGCAAGCGGCTCAAAAACCTTGAAGGATGCGACGAATGAAGCATTCAGGGACTGGATGGCCTCGGTTAGGAATACCCACTATATTTTAGGGTCGGTGGTTGGTCCTCATCCCTATCCCATGATGGTCAGGGATTTCCAGTTGGTGATCGGCAGAGAGGTAAAAAAACAAATATTAGAAAAGGAAAACAGATTGCCCGATTATCTTATTGCCTGTGTTGGCGGCGGCAGCAATTCGATGGGTTTGTTCCATCCTTTTATTGAAGATAAAGAGGTAAATATGATTGGGGTGGAAGCCGGAGGTGTCGGACCTGGCATTGGTCAACACGCATCCACGCTTACCAGCGGCAAAGTGGGTATTTTACACGGGAGTGCAAGTTATGTATTGCAAGATGATGATGGACAGACATTACCTGTCCATTCGATTTCAGCCGGGTTGGATTATCCAGGCGTTGGTCCAGAGCATAGCTATTTGAAAGATATTGGAAGGGCGGAATACGTTTCGATTACAGACGATGAGGCTGTAAATGCCTTTCAGGAATGTGCGCGGATGGAAGGGATTATTCCTGCCCTTGAGGCATCGCATGCCATTGCATATACTATGAAATTTGCTCCAACGCTGAACAAAGACAAAATAATAGTTATCTGTCTGTCGGGCAGTGGTGATAAGGATTCCTTTGAGGTTGCCAAAAAACTTGGATACAAGATTTAGTGATAGCAAAAGTTTGGTTTTTTTATAATTTTCGAGTGAATGCACTCTTTGATGATTCTGTGATGAGTTTTGATGAATAGGATTGATAAAAAGTTTCGTGATTTAAAGAGCAAGAAAAAGCCTGCCTTTATTCCCTTCATTACTGCCGGTGATCCAGACCTGCAAACCACAAAGGCTTTAATATTAGAGTTCGAAAAAAGGGGTGCTGATATTATTGAACTCGGCATTCCTTTTTCCGATCCTATTGCGGATGGCCCCATTATACAAGCCTCATACTACAGAACCTTAGTTCGAGGGATAAAGGTCGCACAAATTCTTGACATGGTTTCAGAGCTTCGTGCTGTATCTGAAATACCCATTGTTTCGATGGTGTCTTATAGTACGGTGTTCAAGGGGGGATGTCAGGCATTTATTGAAAAGGCATGTAAGGCAGGATTGGACGGCCTAACAATCCCAGACATGCCTGTGGAAGAGAACAATGATATATTTGAGGCGGCGAAGAAGCATGATTTTAAAATAGTTTGTTTTGTTGCCCCAACAACAACGGATGGACGAATGTCTTTGATTACCCAAAAGTCACAGGGCTTTTTGTACTATATTTCTGTGGTAGGTATCACCGGAATCAGAGATAGCTTGCCAGAGGATGTTGTTCAAAACATTGATAAACTTAAAAAGCTGACTGCAACCCCTATTGCTGTAGGTTTTGGTGTCTCCACACCAGATCATGCGAGGTTGATTGGGAGGGTTGCAGATGGGGTTATAGTAGGCAGCGCTATAATAAAAGAAATAGAAAAGCACACAAGTGAATCCTCAGAGAAACTCGTAAATAAAGTCGGTGAATTTGTAGGGCAATTGATTGAGGGAGCGAAAGGTTAAATTGACGTGTAACGTTTATGTGTACAAGTTATCTACATGTGACGACGAGATGATTACGTTCACGTATTTTTGTTTAAAACCAGATAAAAATAATTAACTTTTATATTGACTTAAGTATTAGATTAAGTATAATAATTTTTCTAAAAAATATTAGGATTTGTTGTGTATAGTCGATTGAAACATTGATAAATTTAGGTAGTATTTAAAATTTTAGTCTGCATTGGAAAGGGGGTGGTCTGCAAGAGTCAACGGTGAGGTTATTTTATTATGTAACGCAATCGAATGACGATTGTGGCGTACGGATAATGAGAAAGGAGGAGAGTTTAAAGTATCATGCATAAATTTTTGAAAGTAACATTAGCGTCAGCTTTAATAGGATTCGGCACAATGGGTGTGGTGGCCAATCTTATGACGAAAGAAGTAAAGGCTGTAGAAATTATCACACACTGGGTACCTCATGAAGTCTATGGACAAATAGGTGAGCCAGATAACAATGGTAAGGTGTTCTTTTCTGGTTTAGGGGCAAAATACATGGGTTATCCTAAGGACTCGGGTGCGCCACCTTATCCTGGGAAATATAGTAGATTTTGGAAGACTTTACCTGCCTACCGTTACTATATTCCTGACTATATGTACAACAGGGATGAGGTAAGGCCTTCGAACCCGATTAAGGGTACGTTCCAACTTGAACAATGTATCGGATGTCACTCTGTTATGACCCCTGGTATAGTAAGGGATTATAAGAAGAGCGCTCACTCCAGGGCAGAACCAAGCCCAACCGGTTGTGATACCTGTCATGGTAACAACCACCAGAAGTTGACCATGCCGTCGTCAAAGGCTTGCGGTACCAGCGAGTGCCACGAGACGCAATACAGCGAGCAGGGTCAGGGTGGTATCGGTTCACATGCTTCCTGTTCAAGCTTTGCTCAGATAGAATGCGCTTGGTCAATTGAAAGGCCACCAGGAGATACTGCTGGTTGCACCTTCTGTCATACAAGCTCAGAAGAGAGATGCAGCACTTGCCACCAGAGGCATCAGTTTGATCCAAAGGTTGCAAGGCATGCAGAGCAGTGCAAGACATGCCACTGGGGTAAAGACCACAGGGATTGGGAAGCTTATGATATCGGTCTCCATGGTGTAGTATATCAGGTGAACAAGTGGGATCCAAAGCAGTTCGATTGGACAAAGAAATTAGCCGATGCTGATTATGTTGGTCCAACCTGTCAGTACTGCCATATGAGGGGTGGTCATCATAACGTACAGAGATTCGGCACCGTATATACCAGTATGGGTATGTCCATGGCCGACCGTGGTGCTCCAATCTGGAAAGAGAAGAGAGATCGTTGGGCATCAGTTTGCGACGATTGCCATTCACCAAGGTTTGCTCGTGAGAACTTGCAGGCATTGGATGAAGCAGTTAAGGATGCTGGCTTGAAGTATCGCGAAACATTTAAGGTTGCTGAAGACCTTGTTAAGGATGGTGTAGCTGATCCTATGCCAAAAGATCTTTCACCTGATTGGGCAGGTCAGCACGTATGGAGCTTGAAGATCGGCGCTTATCATGACGATCCAGCATTTGGTGGTAAGGCTGGTGAATCTGGTGAATTCAGGATGTCGAACTGTACCGATATTGAAAGGCTTTGCTTTGAGAGCGTTGGATATTTCCAGACATACATTTACAAAGGTATGGCACACGGTTCATGGAACGATGCTACATATTCTGATGGATCGTTCGGTATGGATCGTTGGTTGGTCAACGTAAAGCAGGATGCTTCTCAGGCAAGGAGACTTATTGCCCTAGAGAAGAAGGTCGGTATCACATGGGTTCCAGAGAGCTTCTGGAAGACTGGCGAATACCTTGATCAGTTGACGGGTCCTTATATCGTGAAGAATCATCCAGGAAAGACCATCTTCGATCTTTGTCCAGATCCAGGTTGGTTAGATACGCATCATGCGCCTGCTGAAGAAATCGAGTATATCAACAGAAAGATAAAAGAACTCGGCTGGAAGACTTCAGGTGCTCATCATGGTGAAGCTGAACATGATAAAGGCGCTAGGTCACAGAGTGAACACTAAAATGTAGAAGTGGTTTTTTTATAAAGCGTAGAAAAATAAAGGAAGCTGTGCGAAGTTTGCACAGCTTCCTTTTTTTCATTCTACAGGCTTTTGTGTGGGTACAAATTAAGTTTTCCACAGTGAAACAGGATAGCAGTTCTATAGTTGTAAAAGTTTCTGAACCCTCTTGCGGCAGATTTTATCTGTTGTATTTTGCTATTAATCCCTTCTGCTAC
>JACRII010000001.1 GCA_016235875.1 Planctomycetota bacterium | reverse complement strand
TAAAGGATTACTGGTCATATTCGATAAACTATCAATATAGGATACTGTTTAGATTTCTAGATAAAGAAACGGTTATCTATCACGACATTGGGACTCATGAAATTTACAAATAACACAAGGCTGGTTCAATCTTGCAGATTGAACCACATATTTTGAATCAGGCTATGGGGTTTAAACAAATACCATACAGACAAAAGCCGAATGTTTGGGTTCAATCGAGGACGAACCAGCAAAAAGTAGATAAAGAAACGGTACTTTACCATGATATTGGGACACATGAAATTTACAAATGATCGGAGGTAATAAAAAAGTTATGTCACCCAACGGACTGGATGCGAAGACATTTTTTGAAGGTCAAGGGGGTATCACCTATAATGATTTTATCCTGCTGCCGGGCCACATTGATTTTGCGCTTGATGCAATCACCCTTGAAACCAACCTTACCCGCAATATAAAGATCAAAAGACCCCTTGTCAGTTCACCTATGGATACGGTGACCGAATCAAAGATGGCGATCAGTATGGCGCTGCTGGGCGGTATTGGCATCATCCATTACAATAACACCATTGATGAACAGGTAAAAGAGGTACGCCGTGTCAAGAGATTCGAAAATGGATTTATTACCGACCCTGTCGTACTCAGCCCAAACCATACCATTCGGGATGTTGATGCCCTCAAAGAAGCATACGGATTCTCAGGAATCCCCATTACCGAGGATGGTACATTAAACTCGAAACTTGTGGGAATTGTAACAAAGAGGGATATTGATTTTGAGGAAGACCGAACCAAATTAGTAAGAGAGGTGATGACTACCCAGTTGATTACCGCACCAGCCGGAATTTCTCTGTCAGAAGGGAATAAGATACTCAAGGAAAGCAAAAAGGGGAAACTCCCGCTTGTTGACAAACAGGGTCGTCTCGTATCTCTCATGAGTCGTACTGATTTGCTGAAAAATGAGGACTTCCCGTTTTCTTCTAAAAACAAGGATAAGCAACTCCTCGTGGGCGCTGCGCTCTCTACACGGGAAGAAGATAAAGAACGCCTGGCAGAACTGGTAAAGGCAGGCGTGGACGTTATCGTGATCGATTCGTCTCAGGGTGATTCTACCTTCCAAATCAATACGATCAAATACATCAAAAAGACATACCCGCACCTTGAAGTAATGGGAGGGAATGTCGTTACTGCCAAACAGTGCAAATCATTGATCGATGCCGGCGCTGATGCCCTCCGAATCGGCATGGGAAGCGGCTCGATTTGTATCACACAAGACACCCTTTCAGTGGGAAGGGCGCAGGGTTCTGCAATTTATCACACGGCAAAGTTCTCTAAAGAATACGCAAATATCCCCGTCATGGCGGATGGCGGCATAGCCCATATCGGACATATCGTAAAGGCATTATCTCTGGGCGCCAGCACCGTGATGATGGGCGGCTTACTTGCCGGCACCAGTGAATCTCCGGGCGAATATTTTTACGAAGGCGGTGTACGCGTTAAAAAGTACAGGGGCATGGCATCCCATGAAGCCATGGAAAAGGGGGGAGGAAAGAGATACCTCGCCGTTGAAGACCGGATAAAAGTTGCGCAAGGCGTTACCGGTACGGTTGTGGATAAAGGCTCGGTCGTCCATCTTGTTCAATATCTCATGCAAAGCTTGCTCCATTCATTGCAAGAGCTTGGATGCAAAAGCATTCAGGAACTTCATAAGGGAATATACGAAGGCACACTCCGCTTTGAAATGCGCTCGCCATCTGCCCAGGCGGAAGGCACCGTCCACAGCCTCTATTCCTTCAAGGAGCCGCACCTGGGCTTGCTGCGGGGTAGATAAATATAGTAGCGAATTAGGTCTCTTGTATAATAACACAGGTCTGCAATATATGCCTGAACCAATCATAAGTATTCAGAATGCGCGCAAGTCATTTCAAAGCATAACAGGTGATCGGTTACTTGTGCTGGACGGAATTGATTTTGACGTATACTCGGGTGAGTTTTTGGTAATTTTAGGGCCATCAGGATGCGGCAAGTCCACATTTTTGAATATTTTGGCTAGGCAAGATATACTTGATTCCGGAACTATCCACTGCCGAGAAGAGAACTCCTCCAATAACCACTCCCGCATTGCTGTTGTATGGCAGGAAGAATCCTTGATGCCTTGGAAAACTGCTTTAGGTAATGTTGAATTTCCGTTAATTGTTAGTGGCGTAGCGCATAACGAGAGGCGATATGAGGCGACAAAGTGGCTCCAAGCCGTTGGCCTTGAAGGGTTCGAGAACTACTATCCTTCGCAACTCTCTCAAGGAATGAGAAGGCGGGTTGCTTTGGCATCTGCCCTTGTTACGCACCCCAATGTTTTACTTATGGACGAACCATTTGCGGCACTTGATGTTTATACTAAACAGCAACTTGAGAAAGAAATTGTCAAGCTGTGGGAGAAAATTGATGCTACTGTTATCATGGTCACGCATGATGTAGAGGAGGCGGTTGCCCTCTCTGATCGTATATTGGTGCTAACTGAACGTCCGGCTCGCGTTAAAATGATACGCACAAATTCATTGCCGCGCCCGCGCGACTTAGACGTCCTCTATAGCGATGTACTTTTCCATGAAATCGTGAGAGAACTATGGGCCAATTTAACTACACGGGCTTAAATAAGTATTGGATATTGTGCCTTCGCTGGGGAATGATCGGTTTACTTATATGTATATGGGAAATCGGTTCTCAAACGGGCATAATCGATCCTTATTATTTCAGTTCGCCTAGCCGGGTGGTGAAGAATATTGTGGTATGGTTGGTTAATGGTTTGGTATTCAAGCACCTGTCTCTAACAATGTCAGAAGCTGGAGTAGGCTTTATTGCTGGCTTGGTACTTGGTGTAACAGTTGGCTTCTTATTTGCCACCAATTCTATAGTAGACACTATTTTTCAGCCTTTTATCGTAATTATGAATGCAATGCCACGTATTGCCTTCGCTCCACTAATTATCCTGTGGTTCGGTCTTGGATTTCTCTCAAAAGCTGTGATAGTAATCTCTCTGGTATTCTTCATTGTTTTTTTCAACACCTACCGCGGCTTTAAGGAAATCAATCCCATATTGCTAAAAAACGCACGAGTTTTAGGTGCTACACGTATGCAAGTATTTTTGCACATTTACCTGCCAGCCACCATGTCTTGGACCTTTGCCAGCCTTCGTGTAAGTGTCGGTTTTGCTATCATTGCTGCTATTTTAGGCGAGTATATGGGAGCGAGTGCTGGTATTGGATACTTGATCGACAATGCCCAGTCGAATTTTGACGCTACTGGCGTCATGTCAGGATTGGTGATTTTGACCATTGTTGTGGTCATTCTAGATTCACTTCTCAAAAAAGTCGAGGCACACTTCACCAAGTGGCGTATTAACAATCAAACAACAGGAGACCACATGTTATGAGAAACCGAATCCCAATTTTTATTTTGTTCTTGCTATTAATTTCAAGTAACGTCTCTTGCCAACAACCAAAACTAGAAAAGGTTAAGATTGCCAGCGGTGGGCATATTGTTCATTTTTTACCTTTAGATATTGCCGTTGCCAAAGGTTTTTTCACTGACGAAGGACTTGCTCCCGAAATTACTCAATTAGATGGTGGCACTGCCACTGCGCAGGCACTTCTAGCTGAACAGGTAGATTTCAGCCTTAACAGCATTGATCACGCCTTTAAGGCGGCTGTACAGGGAAAAGACAACTTGCGCATGATAGTACTGCTTAATCAGATACCCGGAATGGTACTGGTCGTGGATTCAAGGTTACGAGAAAAGGTCAAAAACATCGCCGATCTAAAAGGCATGACACTTGGTGTTACTTCCAAAGGCTCCGCTACACATATGGTGCTTGCCTCATTACTTAGCAAGAGCGGTATAAATCCTGACAATGTAAATATTATCAATGCCGGTTCAGCAACCTTTCCGCCTGCTTTGGAAAATGGGCAGATCGCCGGGGGGATCGCTCTGGAGCCATTTGCCTCCATCCTGGTTGAACAAGGCAAGGCCTTTGTCCTTGCGGACTTGAATACCCTGAAGGATACCGAACGGTTTTTGGGCGGGCCTTACAATCAGGCAGGGGTTATGACACGCCAAGACATGATCGCGCGTCGTCCAGATTTGGTGCAAAAAATAGTGAACATTCACGTCCGAGCGCTTAAATGGATACAGGCACACACGCCTCAGGAAATCGCCGAAGCATTGCCAAGAGAGGTGGTGGGGACAGACAAGGAGCGGTATGTTAAAACGCTTGAGAAGCTCCGGGAGTTCTATAGTCCAGATGGTGAAATTAACCCACGCGGCGTTGCCAATGTCTTGGTTTCCATGCAGGCATCCGGATCTCTAGTTGATAAATTAAGAAATCCACCATCCGATTTCTATACGGATACGTTTATCTCAGAATCAAGCAAAAATCGTATTCCATCACAATCAAGTTCTCCACCCTCAGGCAAAAACACAGTAACTTATAATTGGATTACTCTGCATGAATTTTGGTTGATATTACTTGGTAGCTTAATAGGTGGCATAATTGGATACTTCGCAAGTTTGCTTGCAGGAAGAGGCCAGACGAAAGAGCTTAAGAATCTGAGGGAAGAGAGCAAGAAAATAGATTTCATAGAATCGCTAGACGAGTTTGCAGAGAAAGTGCTAGCTAACGCTAAGAATGCAAAGGAAATCGTTTTATTTTGCATTCCCTCTCCATTGCTTTTTAGCTTTCAAGATGCAGGGTTCAAGTTGTCTGATGCTGAAAACTCTGATTGGTGGAAGAAGTTTGCGGGACAATTTATAGTAAATCTTACTCGCGATGGAAAGCTTACTGTAAAACTTGTCATCCTTAATGATGAAAGTCTACGAAAATATGCAAAGGATTTATTTAGTGACGATCGTAAAGCAAATGATCAGCTTCAAGTTGTTAATGTATTTCTCGAAAAATTGAAGTCGTGTTGTAACCTCACGGTAGACCGCACCTTTAATATTACTAGCTGGATGTTTATAACCGATTTTCATCTCGAAAAAATTACAACGGCCACCGTAGGTTTCACAGATCCTGGGAAAGTCCAGCAAGAGAAATTAACAAAGCATCTGCCCAATGAACAGCTTGCCAAGATGCTCACAGGAATCGTTACAACGGACAAATATGCAGTTGAGTTTTTCCGCCACAGTTTTGACGATCTTGTGTCTAGGCACTATTTTTGTGAGGTAGTCGAAGAAATCAAATCACAATTATCGCGGGATGGCATAGATATAGCCTTTATCCAAAAATGGGAAAAGGAACTGGATAGTGCGAAGAACTGGGCACCGTCTGAAGTAATCGTGAGAGAAAAACGTTCATGAACATCGAATCTACCAAGATGGTGTTGCGTGGCTACCATTGGCCCCAATCCGTATTAGATGCGACCCCGCCCAACGGCGTGTTTTATCTCGCGCTGAACATGACTTCGGCGTGCAACTACCGCTGCCCTTATTGCTTCGTGGGCTTGGCCAACCTGAAGCTTTCTCCGGACGAACTTTCTTTTAATGAAAAAGTACGCTTAATTCGGCAAGCATCTGACTGCGAAGCCAAAGTTTTGGTCATGCCAGGTCGGGGCGAACCGCTAGGCGATTCTGATTTTTGGAAAATCCTCGAAGAAGCCAACCACCTTGGTCTTTGGGTGGTAGTCTATACTAATGGCTATTTCTTAAACCGCGAGAAAATTCTTCGCCTTAAACAAGCAGACGTTTCAGTTTATCTCAAAATAGATTCCTTTGACCGTAAGGTATACGAAAAAATGGTCGGCAAGAAAGGCGTGTTTGCTCGTTTGAGGAGCAATCTTGACTTGCTAGTTGAACACTTTCACAAGCCAATCATAGAGAATGGCCGGATAATTTCCCGTTTAGGAATCAATTCTGTCGTATCAGTACAGTCTGCACCTTCCATACCGGAGATCGATGCCTGGTGTGCTGAACGACAAATATTTTATACCTGCCGTTCTCCTGTCAAGGTTGGTGAAGCAGAACTAACCTGGGAGTATTTGGTAGAAAATAGAGTTGAGAATTTGCGAGACATTGGGCGCAAATATGCTGAGCGAAACTTCACATCAGCCACTGAATTAGGGCAATGTGGTATTTATAGGTTTGGAATCACGGTCGAAAATAATGGTGAAGTCTACGTTTGTCCCGATGCAAGGGAGGGATTCCAGCGTATTGGTAATATTCGAGAGTATTCCTTACAAAATCTTATACGCCGTAAAAAAGAACGGTATCCTCTTAATTCTTCTTCTGGGTATTGCTTTGTAAAATCTCATAAAAATCTTGAAGAAGGGGAAGTGGGAGGTAAATAATGAAAACTAAATTGACGGAAGAAGAAAAAGAAATCCTTGACAGTTTTGAAAAAGGTGAATGGGTTCCGGTAAAAAACCTTTCTAAAAGAAAAAAAGAGTTGATGCAATATGCCCGGAACACATTAAAAAAAGATAAAAGATTAAACATCAGGATTTCCGAAAGAGACTTAAATGAATTGCAGAGAAAAGCAGTAGCCGAGGGCTTGCCCTATCAGACATATGTTTCCAGCATAATTCATAAATTTGTTAACGGTAAGCTCATAGAGGCAAAAAGTTGACCTGCTAACAAAGGCTGGGAACTTGCTTCGTCAGGACAAGAAATATTTAAAATTGTTTTAAATTGAAAACAGATGAGTCCTTCAATTTTCAGAGAAAAAGGGTATAGATTCTATTTCCTCTCAAACGAGGAAGATCGAATCCATATCCATGTAATATGTGAAAATGGAGAAGCAAAATTCTGGCTGGAACCCATTGTATCGTTAGCTGTGTATTATGGGTTAAATCAAAGAAAATTGAGAGAAATCCAAAGAATCGTTGAGGAGCATAAAGATGAGATCATTAAAGCATGGCAGAAACATTTCAGTAAGCGTTGAAAATATAACCCCTTTTGGCATATGGATTTTTGTAAAAGGAAAGGAATACTTTCTGAGCTATAAGGATTATCCCTACTTCAAAGATCAAACATTAAAAGCTATACAGCATGTTCAGTTGCTTCATGGCTATCATTTGTACTGGCCGGAGTTGGATGTTGATTTAGAAATTGACAACCTGGAAAATCCTGAGAAATATCCTTTGAAAACTCAAATAATAAAAAAACATCTAACAAGTCAATCCAACAAACGGGCTATTGCCCGCCAGTGATTTCAAGCGTTATCAGTGCGAATGACGCATCACTGTGGTATTAGATCAGAATTTTTTCTTGCCTTTCTCAAACATGACCATTAAACAAACTGCCATAGAAATCGTAAAAACCTTGCAAAAACACGGCTACAAAGCCTTCTTTGCCGGCGGGTGTGTACGCGATATGATTATGGGGAAGGAATCCGAAGATTATGATATCGCCACCAGCGCCCTTCCGGAGGATATTATGAAACTCTTCGAGAGAACTATTCCGGTAGGTGTGCAGTTTGGTGTGGTCATTGTCGTCAAAGAGGGTCACAACTTCGAAGTGGCTACTTTTCGCACGGAGGGTTCTTACACTGACGGAAGACATCCTGATTACGTAGCCTTCAGCACCCCCGAAGATGATGTAAAACGGCGAGACTTCACCATCAATGGTCTGCTTTACGATCCCGTAAAGAATGAGATACT
>JACRII010000107.1 GCA_016235875.1 Planctomycetota bacterium | reverse complement strand
TTGGCAGCGTCTGCCCTTATCAACTCCAGCAGACCTTCAATAGCATCATCAATACGGTGGGGGCATTTTTTAATGAGACTTTGATATTCATTCAGGGCAAGGTCGTATCTTTTTTGCTCGGCATAAATCCTTGCGGAGAGATAAAACTTATCAGAAAAATGACTTCCCAGACATTTTAAGCTATCAAAGATTTCCAAGGCTTTCTCGTATTCACCTTTTATATAAAGGATTTCTCCCATGATCTGATGATACCGCATATAGCGAATGCCCAAATTCATACTCTGCTTTAAAATGCGGGATTCGGGATAGAGAAAGTATATCTTCTGACAAACTTTGAATGCATCATCTGTCATTTTCTTCCTTCGATAAGCTACGGCCAGGTCGTTGAGGATTTTGATATCCTCTGTTCCATCGAGAAACAGTTTCTCTCCGATCCTGATTATCTCGTCCCAGTTTTCTTTTTCGTATAACTTATCTAACTTTTTAGCGATATCAAACATATTTATAACCACTTCATTAAATCAGGAGCATGTCATTCCTTTACAATGTTAGAGTAATAAAGTTGTTTAAAACTCAATGAGGAGCGGAATGTGGCGCTCGTTCAAATATACGATAATGTTTAAAGCTCCATGTTAACTCCGAGATAGTTACCTTTAAGATACCGGCAAACAATACGGCTACAAACATTCCTATAGCTCCCATAAAATAACCACCGACAAAAATAACGATAAATACGATGATAGGATGCATATGGATGTTCTTTAAAATTACCATATGTGATATAAGCAGATAGTCGAGTAATTGGATTGCAACAAAGGAGACGGTGATAACCAAAACTGATACAAATGAACCAGTCTCCATTAACACCATAACGATGGCCGGAATAGCGCCGACAACGGGACCGAAGTGAGGAATGATATTGGCACAGCCAGCAAGAGCGCCAATGAGAAAAGCGTAGGGAATATTGAGTAAGTAAAGGGTAATAATAGAGAGAATACCAACGATGAGGGCATCAAGAAGCCGTCCACGGATATATGATCCCATCTGATGGCTTATTTTATGAACCAGGCTTAATGTCATTTCAAAATAACGATTAGGCACTAACTGTATTAAAGACTTTTTTATCCGTTGTCCATCTTTCAGGAGAAAGAAAGTAAATACAGGCACGGTAAATATCATAGAGACAAAATGGACAAATTCGAAGATAATCTCAAAGCTTTTCTCTATCAAGTTATCGAGTGTACCTCGGAGATATGAAGCCAGTTCTTCGGATAAGCCGCGTTGTTTCATGAGGGGGAATTTTTCTTCAATTGTTGTTTTAAATTCGTCGGTAAGAACCGCAGGATGCTTTAATTGAAGGTTTGCGGTTATAGAGTGAATTTCAGCCGTAATTGGTGGTAAAAACAGAGTAACACCAAACGTAATAATAATTGCGATAGAAACGAAGACAATGCCGATGGCCCAGCTACGCTTAATATTGTAGTTTTCAATGGCGCGTATTGCAGGTTCCAAAAGAAATGCCAGAAGAATAGAGGCGATAAATGTGAGTAGCAGGGACTTCATGACGACAAAAAGCGTAATGATCAGTCCAAACGCTAAAAGACCAAAAAACCACTTAAGAGATCGTGATAAAAAGTGTTTATTTAAGTGGACGACAATAGTATGATTGGATGGGTTCATAAAAGTTCTCAATTAACCTAGACTCTCTTTAAGATTGTTTTTGATTCTTCCAGGAGCATATCGTGAGAAGTTGTTTTGGACAGTTTTTCTGGTGTATGGAATTTAGCACAAATCGATTGAAGTTCGGTATTGGTAATGCGCAATCGATTGCCAATCATTTGGGCGAGTTTTGTCGTTACCTGGAGGCCTAGTCTTGGCTTCCTCTCGAGGATGTCAAAAAGTTCCGGACGGAATAGCCCCAGGATGTGGCATTTTTCCAGGGCAATTGCAGAAGCGCTCCGCGGCGATTCGTCTAACAGGGCTAGTTCGCCGAAAAAATCGCCATTTTTCAGTATAGCCAATTCTTTATCATTTCCATCAGGCAACGTTTTGTAGATTTTTACCGTGCCCTCCTGGATAATGTACATGCCTACGCCGGGTTCACCTTCCCAGAAAATATTCTCATTAGGTTCGTAATGCCTCCGGTGAACGATGCGCTCGAATTCTTTTAATTCGTCTTTAGAAAGGCCGTCTAAGATTGGAACAACCTTAAGCATAGAAAGGACATTGTCTTCGTCCTTCTTAGTCTTTCTAAATATATTTCCCCAAAAGCCGTCAACCATAACACGTCCTTTTTAAAAAAAGACGAAAGAGTTTGGGAAACGATAGGCGAATGATTTTGTCCTTAATTATAAAGTAAACTACATATGATAATCAAATTAAATACCAATTCAAAAAACACATTGAAACAAATTAGAAAAACAGGCTTTTTTGACTTATAAAAAATTGAATGGCGCATAACCAGGTTCTAATACATCCACCGAAAACTTCATAAGAATCAATACCTTACAAAAAAAATGCCATGAATGCTATGATTGGTAAAAACAATCTCTTATGAAAGTAAAAATGTGAAATGATCTACATCGATTAATTAAGAATAGAAAAGAGATTGTGTGTCATGACACATATGTGACCGTGCAAGAGTGTTACATGGCACATTATGTGATAAATAAAGTAGGTTGTGATTTAATGATAAAGTTTTTAATTTAATTTGATTTTACAGAGTGATTTTTATAAGATTCTGGAATATTGTAACGTTTTAATTTTGAATACATCAAAGTACATGTATAGATTGAAGGATATGTATCCCAACCACAGAACAATTGCAGCTTTATACCAGAAACACCTTTTTAAGGCGCTGTCTTTCATTTTGTCAGTTTCCATTTGTTTAAGTTCTCAAATTACCTCAGCAGTTTCCATGCGCAGCAATATTTATCAAACTTCATCAAAAAAATATAGCGCAAAAAAGTGGGTTAAAAATGGGCAATCAAAATATAAACGGGCAAAGTTTGAGCGCGCCGTTAAGGCATATAATAAAGCCATTGCAAGCTATCCTAATTACTTTGAGGCGTGGGATGGTTTAGGGAATGCCTTATATTGCCTGGGAAACTACGATATGGCTGTTCAAGCCTATGATAAGGCGCTAAGCCTCGATCCAAACCATAATGCTACATGGGTGAATAAAGGGATTGCGTTGTATAAAAAAGGCAATTACGAGGATGCCATAAAGTTATATGACAAGGCCATAGAGATGGACCCAAAGCTTGCTTCCACCTGGTATAACAAGGGTGTCACCCTTATTGCGTTAGGCAGGCATCCGGAGGCAATGCAAGCATTTGAAAAAGCCATCGAGATCAATCCCAAGGAAGACCTTGCCTGGCACGGGAAAGGCTACATGTTAATTTTATCTGAGCAATATGACAATGCCCTGCAACTCTTTGGTAAGGCAATCCAGGTAAATCCAGAGAGGGGATGGGCATGGAACAACATGGGAATTACCCTCGACAAGTTGCGTCTGTATGATGATGCAATTAAGGCCTTTAATAAGGCTATCGAGATCAATCCAAAGAGTGCGAGGGCGTGGCATAATAAAGCAAACTCCCTGTACAACTTAGGTAAATACGAAGAGTCTATGAGGACTTACAACAAGGCTATGGAGTTAGATCCTCTTTTATATGCAGGTGTTAAAAAATAATTTGTTTGAAAAAGGATACCATGATAAATGTCTTGAAAAAAACATTTCAAACGATGTTCGTTTATTTTGTATTGGGTTTTTTAATTACGATAAACTTTCAGAATCCGGTAACTGCCGCATGGTCTTCCCATTTGCGTGAGAATATGCCTGTCTGCACGGCGTCCGGCCAGCAAAGTTCACTACAGATAATTAGTGATGGCGCTGGCGGGGCGATTATTGCATGGGAAGATACCCGAAACGTTCATTTCGATATTTATGCACAACGGGTTGATGCGCATGGGAATGTCTTATGGAAGAAAGACGGTATTTCCATCTGCTCTGCTCCGGAAAACCAGAATCGTCCAAGGATTGTTAGTGACGGCTCCGGGGGAGCCATTATTACCTGGCAAGATATACGGGGCGGTATCAGTAACTCCGATATTTATGCCCAACGTATTGATGCAGATGGAAACGTACAGTGGACGAAAGACGGTATACCCGTTTGTGCCGTAGCTAATGCACAGAACAGCCCTTGCATTGCAACGGATGGCGCGGGGGGGGCTATTATTATCTGGCAGGATTTTCGGACCAATTATGCGGACCTCTGCGCCCAGCGTATTAACAAGAATGGGGAATCGTTGTGGGCAAAAGACGGCGTGCTCGTCTGCGGGACTTCAGGCGCGCAAAGCGCGCCCGTGGTAGTGGTCGACGGAGTCGGTGGTGTTATCGTAGCATGGCAGGATTTTAGGAGAACTTATGCCGATATCTATGCCCAGCGGGTTGACGGGAGCGGTAAAACAGCATGGGAAAGAAGCGGGGTCGCTCTATGCAATGCACCTGGACATGAAACTTTTCCCGTTATTACTGGTAATGGAGCAGAAGGAGCGATTGTGGCATGGGTCGATACACGTAACGGCAATAACGACGTTTTTGCACAGCAGGTGGATGGGAATGGGACTGTGCAATGGCTGACCAATGGCATTCCGGTATGTGCTGTATCTGGCAACCAAAATTATCCAGTGATTGTAAGCGACGGCGCGGGGGGCGCTATTCTTGCCTGGTGGGATATGCGCAGCGGCGACTTCAATATCTATGCGCAACGAATCGATCTTACCGGTAACGCCTTATGGGTAAAAGACGGCTTGGCTGTGTGTGTCGAAGCAAATATCCAAAATTGCGCAAGTATCAGCAGCGACGGTTCTGGCGGCGCAATAATATCGTGGAATGATAACCGCGTTTCTGCCTTTGATGTGTACGCCCAGAGGATTGACCCAAAAGGATTGGCAAAATGGAACAATAACGGTGTTGCCGTTTGCACAGCATCCGACACGCAATGTTTTCCTGTGCTTGTTAATGATGGGGCAGGGGGGGCAATTATCGTCTGGCAGGACAGCCGTGATAGTGATAAGAGTTATTGGGACGTTTATACACAAAAAATTAACGGGCAGGGCTCTCTTGGAGATTAACAAGGGTTAAAAAAATTTCATTTTATTTATGCGGGTTACGGGGTGTCAGGGACAATTCCATAAGATAAGGAAACCCGTGCGGGCTTCGTAGTGAGCTCAGCCGAACGGTTTGTAACTAGAACCCCTTATTTGGAAAAATCTGAGGACTTGCGACTAGCCACCTTTCAAGCAGAGATGCACGGCAGTGCGTCTGTACCTTCTAAAAGGTGGGTTCAAGTTGCAAACTTGAACCCGCGAATAGGTTTTTAATGAAACAATGCGCTAGGATGGCTGATGTATTTGTTCCCTGTACCGCCCAAACATTACCTGAAGTTTCTGGAAGATTTCCCTGACGATAGTGGCATTATTCATATAGACAGCCCACGTGAATTGGTCTTCTTCAAAAGATTCTGCAAACTGTGGAATCATTTCATCTACCACACGGTTTACCTGATTATGCCTTAACATCAATGTCGGCACACGTCTCTCTCCCTCGGTAAGCATTTCTACGGGTATAATCCCATTCCACTCCTTCGAAAAACCTTCCACTATGTAAGGTCTGCCCCGTTTATCAAATAATTGATACCATACATGGGCAAAGGCAACCGAATTCTCTGTGTCTACAACCCAGCCCCATATGATGTCACCGTCTATATCCAGCCCAGAAAGCTTGGAAAAGAATAAGAATACGGAATCCTCGCAGTCTCCCTGCTTGCTCTTTTTTGTTTCTACAGGCGTCTGCCAGTAATCTGTTTTTGTCGGTTCTGCCCGATAGTTTATATCAAAGGCAATTTCCTTATATGCCTCGTAGATTTGTTCACCGTTTTTGAAGGTTTTTACACACCATTCCCTGTAAAGCTGATTGTCGGGAATGTTGCTTCCGTCGGCAGGATATGTGAGCAGTGGTTTTATTGACCAGGCATCTTCAACAGGCTTGTAACCTTTCCCAGCCAGAAACAGGTCGGCATACGAAACATCGGCGAATGCTTTTATGCAACAGATGCTCGATAAAATTATTGCGGCTGCAACTATTAACAAATATCTCATACTGTTTCCACCTTTCTTTAATAGAGTGAAATTGAGATTAACTACTCTATAAAAACTGATGTTGCTTACCGCAGACTTCCTGCGAACACACAATCAGGGGTGGTTACCATTATCTAAATAATTTTTATAATGAATGCAACGTTATTATTTTAAGAGATATTATCCGTATTGTCAAACTGCACATGAAACTTGCTAAGGGATATTGGATTCCTTAGTATTATTATCGGCTAAAAATTAAAAACCTTTATGGATAATTACCTCCTTTCCTCCGCTTCTGTATGTGAAACTAAATATAAAAAATGCATTTATTTTTTATTAGCGGTTTCATATACCATAACAACGGAGACTATGCAACATTTTTTTACTGTTTCATTTTTAGAAACAATTCTACCACTCTCGGATCTAAAAGTATGCCGGACAGTGATTTGATGTATTCGATAACTTTGTCTTCTTGCCAGGCAGCCCGGTATGGACGGGCAAAGCTTAGAGCATCATATACGTCTACCACTGCAAAGATACGCGCTGCCAATGGGATTTGTTCTCCCTTCAACCCCTGCGGATAACCACTGCCATCCCATCTTTCATGGTGACAGTAAGGGATAGCAAGCGCCTCTCGCAGATATGTTATGGGTGAAAGTAATTGGTAAGCGTACTCCGGATGCTTGCGCATGATTGTCCACTCTTCTTCTGTAAGCGGACCGGGCTTGAGCAGTATATTATCCGGTATGGCCATTTTGCCGATATCGTGCAGAAGGGCGCCTCGTCGAATATGCGGGAGTTCCTCTTCTTTTACGGAAAATGCCCGAGCCAGCTCCAGTGTCATCTCTGTAACGCGCTGTGAATGTCCTTCGGTTTCTTTGTCGCGCAGATCAAGGGCGCGCGACCAACCCTCGATCGTGACGTCGTAAGCAAGCATCAGTTCCTCCTGAGTGCGCTGCATGCCTTCAAACAAGGATGCGTTGTCAATCGCTATGGCAGCAAGCGCCCCTATGGCTTCCAAAAAATCAAACCATTCCTGGTCCGGATTGAGGGGGGAACGATGGAATATTTCGAGCACACCCTTTACCTGTCCTTTGGTAATGAGCGGCACACCGTAGTAGACAATAAATTTTTCACCTTCTAATAATTCGGCAAATTGGGGGGGATTTTTGATGTCGGACATCTTAGAGACGTAAATAATGCGGCGTTCAAGCATGGCGCGGGAGGCATGGTGTTTTCCGCCGTGCACAGATAAGGAGGCTATGGTCTCCGGCCTGAAGCCATGAGAGGCTGCGCATTCCAGTTTTTGCGTCTGAGGATTGAGCAATAATATGTTCGTAGCATCCACGCCTAGTTTTGTTATTACCTGTTCAAGGAAAATGTTCAAAATAACGTGCAGGTCGAGGCTGCTAATAATAGCCTGATCCATCGTGTGCAGGGTGGTCAGACGCTGAACGTGATGCTTAATCCGTTCCTCAGCCCGCTTTCGTTCCAGGGTATTTACAAAAATTTCTCCAATCATTTTGAGCAGCGCAATATCTTCCTCTGTCCATGTCTTTTCCAAGCGCACCGAATCAAAGCCCAAAAATCCAGCCAGTGACCCGCCATACACCATGGGAACGATCACAAACGACTGCACGGATTGCGATTCCTGTAATTCTTTTTCTGCTTTTGCACTCTCCGGCATGTCCGCCACACGTGGAACATGAATGCTTTCGAATCGCTCCAGTTTTTCCATCCCCCACGGGAAATGGTTCACAGGCAGTCCTTTGAGTTTGTCAATCTGCGGCTCGATCCCCTCCGCACACCACTCATGCGTATTATCCAGCTTCTTCCTTTCAGTGTCGCTATACTGAAACACATAACTGCGATCAACCCCGCCAAACTCACCAATTATCTTCAGTGCACGGTTTATCCCTGCATCAACCTCATGGGATGCCAGATTAATGAAATTCGCTGATATAGTCGCTATCAACTCTTCAATTTTTAACCGATACTGTAATAACCCCTCCGTATGTTTATGCCCGACGATTTCCAGCTTCAGGTCTGCATACGACTTCTCCAGTGACTTCGTCATCTGGTTGAAATTCATGGATAACTGCCCAATTTCGTCCCTGGAACGAACGTCTACCGTACGGCTGAGATTTCCCCCGGCAATATCCAGGGTAATGCTTGCCAGGTGTTTGAGCGGCGAAACAATTTGTTTGGTAAGAAAGATGGTGACGAATGCCCCGCCTGCAATAATGCCGTATAATATGACCTCACGAATCTTTTCATGTAATTTCCGCGTGGACAAGCCGATTTGTACAAACCCCAGAATCCTCTGCTTTGTTTCCGCCGGAATATTGTCTTCACCTAAAATCTGTGTGGCGAATGCCTCTTCTGAAAAGGTACGTTTCTCAAAGACCGGCGCCGAAAAGTCATAAAATACCTCACCCGAGCTTGTAACTATGGTATTGATGAATGGAGTATCTAACCTTTCGGAAGATTTCACACCATGTTCACTACCCCTTGTCCATACTTGATTGGTGAGCGATATATCTGAATTCTGTGAGTATGATACGGCTGGGATTTTTTTTATGTCAACGTCCACCCAGGGAGATTTTTCTTCGATAACAACGGTTTGAGTATTCATTATTCGCCAATAGCCTATTTCCTTGTCCCTGTCAAACGACGAAATCCTCTGGATGGAGGCATTTAAGAATGCCGGCTGTGCATGGCTGAGTGAAAGCTTAACCTCATTGTCCTGGGCGAGCATCGTGGCAAGAGATATACCCAACTTCTTGAACACCGCCTCCTGCACCCTTTTTGTATGAACAAAAAAGAATAGGCAACTCAGTATGTCGATAACCGCTATCAACAGACATATTAAAACGATAAGTCTCGTGCGAATACTGATCATATGGTTCCAAACATTATAGTATTACTCTGTAAAAACTTCGTTTTTCCTAGCTGCTCTATGGATATAAAACGACATCAGGCCGGGATCGAAGGGGGGAGATATCCACCCTGATGATCCCCGCTGTCTGGGTATTTAACGTTACCTTCAATTTGTCCGGCTGTTTAACACCCAGTGAAATAACTGTTGAATTGTTTAACAACGTCTGGGCA
>JACRII010000108.1 GCA_016235875.1 Planctomycetota bacterium | reverse complement strand
TTAGTTGTGCCCATCCCGCCCATCCTTTTCACCCCGATTAGTCCATGTCAACATTGCAGATTGCATCTTTTATAAAGTATCTATTTTGTATTTGACTTGTGCATATACTGTACATACAATTTATTTATGTTTTACCAATGGGACAGTGAGAAAGCAGGTTCTAATTTAAAGAAACACGGTATAGATTTCGCTGATGCGGTTGGAGTATTTGAAGATGAGTGGGCATTAACCATTAAAGAACATTACGTTGGGAACGAACAGCGTTTTGTAACTATTGGAATGGATTTTCTTAGCCGTACACTTGTTGTTGTATACACATACAGGAACAATGACATACGTCTAATTTCAGCACGCACAGCCACAAAAAAAGAAAGGGAAATTTATGAAAGAAAAAGAGTATGATTTTGACGATGCAGTACAGGGTGCAATAGTGAAACCTGCAAGAGGAAAGACTCGTATCACGATACGTATTGACACAGACATACTAAATTGGTTCCGCAACAAAATTCATAAGGCTGGTGGTGGTAACTATCAAACGTTAATCAATGATGCGTTGCGAGAGTATATTCAGCAAACGAATAGTACGCTTGAAAGAAAACTACGTAAGGTAATTCGAGAAGAACTCAAAGTAATTACGAAATAATCTGTTCTAATCGGCAATTGGGTAGAGTAGGGAACTGGCGTAGTGGTTTAGGTTTGGCCTATCCCCATTTCCATGAGGACGTATCTGTTTCTGCCCCTTTCGTCTGACAGTGCCTCACGAGCCCAAAACAGAAGAACCAAAAAAGTCTGTGTAATCTGCGGAATCTGTGGTTGCTTTTAAGGACTGAATGCTCTGGGCTGGTTCACCCATGCAGACTTCGTCGTGAGCGCTCAGTCGAACGATTGAACCAGCCGAACTACAGGGTTTTGGTACTATATTAACCCCCTTTCAAAATTTCCCACCATCGAGTTTTTAATCTTGCGCTTATTTTGAACGGCAGAAAAGATATCGTTAATCATTTCAGGCAAATAATCTTTGTAACACAAATCAATCCTGAAATCCCTTTGTCCAGACTCAATGAGCTTTGGAATGAGGTGGGTAATAGAGAGAGGCATTTCATTAATAACCACTGTCTTACAATTCTCATCTATTGCCAAAAACCGGTCGCCGTATTCGTTTTCAAGCATGACTTGATTGAAACCACACCGACCCTTTCCCGGACACGATCTCTTCATATTCGCCCAGATGCAGGTCTCGGAGGTAAAGAGCGGGGTATCCTGATAAACAATTACATCCGAATTTGGAGAAAACAGCCTCTCTAAATTCTCTTTGCCATCTTCAGGAGATAACGTATACCTGCAAAATCCCAAATCCCTGAGTTTCATTGCGGAAAGCGGGTTCAGGCAGTACAAAGGGTAATCGGCATACAACTGCACGGCCTTGTCACCAAATAGTTCCAGAGCGCCAAGATTGGAAACCTGGAATTGCCGAAAACCCTGTGAAATCAATTCATGCACGACTTTCTTAAAATACCCATACGTCATATATCCGTTCCCCGTATCCCGCATAATGACAGGCAATGAAAAGACGATTTTGTCTCTTACCTTCGATAGGGAGATACTTTCATTATTTTCTATGCACGTTTTTAACAACCGCCGTTCTTCCCCCTTAACAAAGGGAAACAACCCCCTAAGTCCCCCTTTGTTAAGGGGGATTTGATTGTGACTATGCTGCACTATGAGATCCCCAATCGTTTCGTCTGTCAGGACAATGTATATCTTGTTAATTTTCTCTAAAGGAGCGTGATTCAGGTAATCTAGTTTATCTACCTTCAGGGATAACCTGATTCTGTCTTCTGAAATATTGTTCAAAGCACACTCTTCTTTATTTTCAACACTGTCAGTTATCCCCCCAGAATTCCCCCATTCCCCCTTTTGTAACAGTTCACCCCCTCCCCTAACCCCTCCCACCAGGGGCGGGGAACACTCATTGTCCCTTAGTTTCCTCCCCCTGTCCCTCTCACTGAGGGGGAGAATGGGGGAGGCGGGGCGGTTTAGATGTGGGTAAACTGTTACCCCCTTTTCTAAAGGGGGATTTATGGAGGTTAAAATGGAGCTTTCGCCAGACAATTGACTGCCAGATCTGCTGTATTCAATAAATTTCTCCTGTATCCATTTCTTTATATTTTCACACCTACGTTTCCTGTCCTTTCGCCATTCTTCACAAAATATTTGGAAATAATCCCTTCGAATCTCATTTAATACACTGAGCGGGACAAATAATTCACCAGAAATTTCTCCATGAATACCTGCCAGCTCAAACGGCGTCTCACCCAAACGGGCAAAGCATTCCTTTATATTTTCCATTTCAGTTGCTCTGTGGATCCCTTTTTCCAGCTTTACAGGATAATCCCTGGAAAACGAGAAACCCTTTGCGATTCCCTTTATTCCTATACTATCAGACCTTATTTTAATCTCCACATCTACCGGTATCTTAGAAGCATCGAGTTTTTTCGGCACTTTCGGCGCAAACGTTTCTTTGACTTTCTGGGAAGAAAGCAAATACAGCCTTGCACCCTGTTTATACTGTCGTTCAGTATCGACTATAGCAATATCACCTGCCTTTATGCCAAACACCCTTTTCCCATCAACCTTGATGTTCTTCACATGTAGCAAAGCTGGTTTTTCAGAACTATTTTCAAAGACCTGTAACAAATCCCTTACGCCAATATCGGCATCAGCCCTTATGGTAACGTACCCCTTCCCGGATTTTATTACCTCACCGGCATAAGACCCGATATTTGCAGGATATGATGGATTAATCATATCCGATGGCTTTACTGCGGCAATATCCGCAGTTTTGCTGTTTCTTTGTCCATTTTCTTTTATCAAATACGAACACGCTGCCTCCCGGCTAAACACCGTATTCATAAGATGAATGGCCGCCTCTTCGTCTTTTAGTTTGCCATCAATTGCCTGCCGGTAGGTGTGTGTCACTACGGCCACGTATTCAGGCGATTTCATACGCCCCTCGATCTTAAACGAATGGATTCCTGCAGTCATCAACGCTTTAATTTGTGACAGGGTGCGGAGGTCTTTCATAGAAAACAGATACCCGCCTTCGTCTGACTGAGATTTGTAATACATCCTGCAGGGCTGTGCGCAGCGACCACGATTCCCGCTCCGTCCACCCATCATACTGCTGAAGAAGCATAATCCCGAATAGGAGTAACACAACGCCCCGTGTACAAATACTTCTATCTCCATGCTGGTATTTTGGGAAATATTTTTAATTTCGTCTATCGACAACTCCCTGGATAAGACCACACGTTTAAACCCCATCCTTTCCAGTTGTCTAACTCCGGCAAGATTGTGGATGGTCATCTGCGTGCTGGCGTGTAGCTGAAAATGAGGGAATTGAGATTGTATTAAATAGAGAAGCCCCAAATCCTGAATAATCAATGCATCGGGCTGTAGTTCGTCCAGTGCAACCAAATAATCCACGACACTTTCCAGTTCGTGGGTTTTAATGAGGGTATTAATGGCAATGTAGACCTTGACGGATCTTTTGCGGGCGTAAGCAATGGCCTTGCTGGCGTCATCGATGGCAAAATTGTCTGCGCTTGCACGGGCGCTAAAATCCTTTAAGCCAAAATAAACGGCGTCAGCCCCGTTTTCAACGGCTGCAAAAAAACACTCCATATCGCCAGCGGGAGCGAGTAATTCTGGTTTCTTGTGTTGGGGGTAAGGGTTTGACATTTATAACTTACCGATAATTTTAGAAGTATTTGGCGTGAAATTGGGATTTACGATTTTTAAATCTCAAATCCTCAATCGTAAATCTAAAATATTTATCTCTGGCTTGCACACATCAGAAAGTATGACCTGTTTCATTTATTACTAAAGGTATCCTTATTTAACGCCTCATACATGGCGATTTGTTCTTCCACGCTCAACTGCCTGGGTTTGTGCTTGCTGCATAAACAGACGGCACAGCGTTCGTCACTGCAAAACTGGCAGCTAAAACAGTCATCACACGGATATTTCTTGTCCTGACATTTATTCATTATAGTAAGAAGCGATTTGCATGAAAGGATTGGAATGTTGTAAAGCCTGAGAAATCTGCGGTTTCTGTTGTTACTGTTAACTGTTAAAATTTGACTTTTGGCGTTTCTTTTTCTGCCTCGGCAACCTCAAAATATTTTGCTTCTGTTACGCCAGCGCGTGAGGCAAAGAATCTGCCATAGAAGCTTTTGATGTAGGCATTCAGGTCCCTGACGCTGTCGTTATATCGCTTGCGCTCAACAGAAATGCGGTTCTCAGTGCCTTCCAGCGTATCCTGTAATTTAAGAAAGGATTCGTTTGCCTTCAATTCAGGATACGTCTCCCGGAACATTAACAAACGTGATAAAAACCCCTCAATCTGTGTGGCAGCCTTGGCCTTATCTTCCACCGTACCCGCACTAAAATAACCCTTTCTGGCCTCAGCGAGTTTTTCAAATATCTCTTTTTCGTGAGAGGCATAACCTTTTACGGTTTCCACAAGGTTAGGAATAAGGTCATATCGACGCTTGAGCTGCGTGTCTACCTGAGACCAACCGTTTTTAACGTTCTCATTCAGGGCAACAACCTTGTTATATCCCTTGATATACCATACCCCGAAGATAATGCCCAAAAATACGACAACAGCAATAACAGGTATTATCTTCTTCATAATTTACCTTTCTAATTACTTAATTTATTACCATCGTCCGGAAGCGCCGCCACCTCCGAATGAGCCGCCTCCGCCACCACCAAAGCTTCCAAAACCGCCAAATCCACCCATCCCACTCGAACCGGACCCCCTTGGTCCTCCAAATATAATAGGCGGGCCGCCCCACCAGTACCACGAGGAGCGTCTCCTGCCAAACAGGAAGCTTAATAAAAACGGAAATAATAAAAGCAGATATAACAGTGAAAAATACGGATTCTGACGCTCATTTGCCTTTTTTCTCATATCGGCCATACTGGGCATGCCGGTAATCTTTATCCCGCTTTCTACCGCAATTTTATTAACCAGAATAACCACGCCCTGGTATATACCTTCGCTAAATTGTCCCTTTTGAAATTTGGGTACAAAATATGCCCTGCCAACAGTACCGCAAAAGCCATCGGGCAGCACCCCTTCAAGCCCATACCCTACCTCAATCCGATAAGCGCGGTCATTTTTTGCAACAACGACGAGCACACCGTTATCCTTTCCCTTCTGTCCCAATTTCCACTTTGTGGCAAGCTCTATGGCGTATGTTTCTATAGGAATCTCTCCTGTCGTATCAATCGTCAGAACGATCACTTGAGCGCCGGTTTTCTGTTCGAGTTCCTGGAGATACCCATTAAGACCCTTTTCTGCAATATCGCTAACAATGTTAGCCCTGTCTTCCACATATCTCTGGGGGACAGGCAATTCCTGTGCTTTTGCGATTGAACAAAGGCACAGAAAAATTACTAACACCACAAAATAATTGCAAAAGTTTTTTTTATGCATGTTCTATCCTGAATTCATCAACCTTTTTCGTAATGGTATCTAACACACGATATAAGTTTTTAAATGTTTCCTTAAGCGCCTCAATGGGGGGATAGAAATTACGGGACCTTATATCCAGCAGGTTTCTATACACTTTCATATCTACACCGCAGCACTCATTGATGGCATGCAGAACGTCTCCTTTTTCTTTGGGAATCTCATGGTTGTACAAAAAGAGTATGCCGCGAAATAACGGGAAATAACCTGACAGCGATCCGACAAATAAATCCGTCAATGTCATCTTGTTTCCCATAGCCTTTATATAACCCTGACAAAGGTGTTGAAGCTTGCCTTTCAATTCCCGTTCACATTGGAGCCGGATATCAGCCTTTTCTATCTTAATATCTTTTAAGACATCGTCACCATACACGAGCTGATGAATAAGCTTCATTTCAAGGAATTCCAGCGGAAATACTTCTAACGACCTATTGATATAATCACGGGTTATGATAATTGGAGCGCGTATATGTTTTTTGCCGTATCGCTTGCCTAACGACGCAATAAAATCATAAAAGGGAATTTGGATTCCTTTTACAACAATTACTGTATTGATATCGGAATATTTCGGATGAAAATCTTTTGTTACGGCGCTGCCAATAATGTATATCGAAATGATGTCTTGTTTGTATTTGGCAAGGATGTCTTTGAGGAAAGGTTCTATGACAGTTTGCGTTTGTGCGGATAAGTTAGATAGTTTAAGGTCGTCCATTAAATATAAGCCTTTCACTGAATTTTCCAAGTCAAATCTTAAACTTTCACTCGTTGAAGGAATAAGATTGATGGATTATTTATTATTTCCCTGTTCTTCCAGTTTTTTTCTGAGCACTATATTTTCCTTCTTTGTCGCCTCCAAATCAAAGAGTAAATATTTCACATTCAATCTGAGTGAATCAAGCGTATCCTGCAACATTACCAAACTCTTTCTAAGGTCTTCATATTTTTTACCAAGTTCACCTGCCAGCATTTCGATGCTCTCTCTCTTTGCTTCCGGAAAAAGTTTAATTTGCTCGATTAAATCCAGTAGTTTTTCATGAAAAGTTTTTTCATCCATAGAACAGCCTCCTCAGATTGAATAGACCTTCGGGAACTTTACCACAGAGTCACAAAGACACCAAGACTGGAAAAATTATTAATGTACACTCAAAATATAAGCAACACTTAAATAAATGTCAAGGTTTAAAATATTTAAGAATAATACTGAACAGTCACTTTGAAATTTCAAATTGACAATCCTCTTTTTTGGCAATATAATTTGAGGCGTTAAAAATATTGTTTTATACCAATATTGCCGCAATTTCCCATTGTGGCAATTTTATTTTAAGGAGATCACGCATTGGAGTGGGATAAAGCTGCAACGTTGCTGCTGGAAAAGGCGCCTCCCTTTGTGCAAAAGATCGTTCGTGAAAAGGTAGAGACGCTTGCCCGTGAGCGGGGAAAGACAATAGTAACTGAAGCGGAAGTCGTTGCCGCCAGAGAATCATTCATGGGAAAACCAGCTTCTCAGCCTGCCATGGCAAAGCAGCCCGATGACAATGGAAAACTCTCCATTCTCAGGAAGTATCCCAAATATTTTGATACAGAAGGGAATCCTGTCCTCTATCAGGTAAAATCATGCAGAGGCGCTGAGGTCAATTGCCCGTTTCTCATAACGGATTCAGGTATTCTGTCTGACAAACTCCGGAATAGACTGGAAGAATTACATTTTACCGAAAAGTTGATTGATAAGGTCGAAGGACAAATTCTGCCACACCACTCGATGAAACTGGCTGTGTCGGGATGCCCGAATAGCTGTTCCATGCCGCAGATCAAGGATTTTGGCGTCCATGCGGTGGAACCTGTCTCTGTAGACCCCGATTGCAAGTGTATCGAATGCATGAAGTGCGTGGAGACATGCCGAGAAGATGCAATTATGGTCAAGAGTGGGAACGTTACAATCGATAAAGAAAAATGCGTGCATTGTGGACTATGCGCCAGGGTATGCCCTACCGGCTCAATAAAGGCTGAGAAGAAAAAGTATCGCGTAATGATCGGCGGGAAGGTCGGACGCCATCCCGGATTTGCCCTGGATTTGCTGCTCCAGGCAGATGAATCCACTGCGTTAAAGGCATTAGATGTATGTGTGGATATCATCCTTACCAGTAAAGCTGAACATCGCTTTAGAACGCTTATTGAACAACAAGGAATAGAGGAAATTAAAAAAAGAATATGATACTCTGCGATACCGATAGAAAGATACTTCACCGTTTACAGTCTAATTTGCCTCTTGTGTCAAGGCCGTTCCTGGAATTGAGCAAGGAGTTGAATATAGACGAAGACACCATTATTGAACGCATTAAGTTTATGATTGAAAAGGGATACGTAAGGCGTCTTGCGCCCATTATCAATACTCAGGCGATGGGCCGAGAGGCAACGCTTGCGGCAATCAAGGTTCCGGAAGACCGCATCGATGAGGTGAGCGCAATTATCAACAGTTACAGCGGCGTCTCTCACAATTATCTGCGGAAAGGCAAAAACTGCAACATCCAATATAATATGTGGTTTACCATGTCAGCAAAAGACGACGAGGAACTTCATAGCAGATTAAAAGAAATCGAAGACCGAACGGGTCTCACCGTCCGAAGTATGCCCACGACAAAGAAATTCAAGATTGGCGTCCGCTTTAAAATTTATTAATTTACAACAAACTATGACAAATAAAAAAGAAGACATTGACGTAAAGCTTATCAAACACATTCAGGAAGGACTCCCCGTCACCAAGACCCCTTACAAAGACATTGGTCAGGCATTGGGAATGTCTGAAGACGAGGTAATCCAGAGACTCAAAAAGCTCTTAGAGTCCGGGAAAATCAGGCGTCTGGCCGCCTCGATTGCGCACCGCAAGATCGGCATTAATGCCAACGCCATGTGCGTGTGGAAGGTGCCGAAGGAGCGGGTTGACGAGGTAGGCAAGATCATGGCCAGTTTTGAGGAAGTGACCCACTGCTATGAGCGACCCACCTATCCCGACTGGCAACATAACGTCTTTACCATGATCCACGGTTACACCGACGCCGAATGCGAGGCGGTCATCCAGGCAATCAAAGAAAAAACCGGTTTGACAGACTACGTGATTCTTTACAGCGAAAAGGAATTCAAAAAGGTTGGGGTAAGGATATAATATTAAAATGGTGGATTCGCTTGCGCTTAATCCACCCTACAAACTGACAAAATAATTCGACCAATTTCAGCACGACATTAGCAACCAAGGCGATTGCTGCTATCCATAATCCATAAAGCGTCAGGCGTCTATCGCGTGCTGCGTCACGATTCTTTGCTTCTCTTTCTTGAAGGATCTTAGCTGCTGGAAGAAGCATGCCAGGATGATACGGCCACCAAAAACAGAAACCCCGTCGGTTCGTTTCCACGATTACTTGGTAACGGTTAACCTCTAAGAAATCGAAGAAGTCCAACCCTTCGTCCCAGACACCAAAAGAACAAGAAAGCTCGCAATTTCGAGCTGCCCATGGATTGCCTCCCTGGCGCAATGACTTCCGTTCTGGTTCTTTTATTTCTTCCAAATTTCCTGGACACTGGCCATTCCTTCTCATAAAAAAGTGGCAATCTACACAGCTTTCTTCAGGTTTAAGTCTCATAGTTTTTGTCCATGCCATCCTGCAACCCGCATAAATAATATGAAAAATCTTCAACAATTGAATTGTTTTCCCTTTTTGTTGGGTTGGGTTCGCTCCACTTAACCCAACCTTATACTGGACTAAAAACGACTTTACCAATAATTGGATCATCCTCTACCTCATTTGTCCCAGGTTTCGGATTTTGTTTCAGTATACCCTTTATCTTTATCTTTCCACAGTTGGTACCAAATCGATTTTAAAAATAAACCTATGCCACAAAATCGAAAATCTCCAAAATATGTTTTTTTCAAAGAATGAATACAGTATTTTTCGTGGTCAATAATTTTTCTCGAATTTTCTACCCGTTTTAGTTTCAAGGGATCGTCTTTAACCTTTTCCACAGTAGCAGTAGTAGATGAATCGCCAATGCATAACAAATATTTGTTGCCAATAATTATTTTTCTCAAATATTCTATTTCAAACCTAAACAAACTGCCAGATAAGTCTTTTACCAGTAAATCGCAATTTTGGAAGGCTATTTCCTCCCACTTGACGAAGTCTAGTGAATCTGTTTTAAACTGTTCTATAGATTTAGAAATAATGGAATAGTAAAAAATCCATAATCGCCCTCTGCGCTTCCATAGGAAAGTTATGATTGCAATCGCAACGGCGGCTGTTGAGATTCCTGTGAAGACTTGCCAGCTTGATTCCATAAATTTATTTAGCAAAGACATTTTTTATGTGCCCAACAATAAAAATAGAAAAATAACGGTTAGGGGAAATGAGACTTTCAGGAGTAATGTTTACATTTACAGTCACTTCCACACAAACGAGAATCAAGAATCTACCGTTACAAAAGTTCATAAATTCCTGCTCTTGCATAAATGACACAAGTGATATTTATAAGATTGAAATTCCAAACATAAATCAAAGCAATCTCGTCAACCATGTAGTTAAGTTACATTCTTATGCAACGCTATCAATAACATTGCAAATTTGCAAGGTAATTTTGCAATGCAAATGCAAGCCTTAACAGGTATTTTTCTATCATGCAATTGTTAACGATAGTGTCTGTTCAACTCAGAAGCGTATTGTGTGCCTATAGTGTCTGCATGCTGATTCAACCAATCGCTCAGTCTTGTCTTTCCTGTTGGAGGATTTTTTGATACGAGCAGATTCTCTATCAATCCTTCGACTTCATCTCGAGTCAGTACCACGTCCTTGACCATATACCCGATAAATTTTGAGAGAAAAAGCGCCAACACCGGTCTCAGATGAATGATTTTCGCTTTACTCTGAACCCTGTCAGCAATGAGCCGAATTAGTTCTTCATACTTGAAAATTTCAGGGCCCACAGCATCTACTATCATGTTATCATTGGACTGTCCGGTGTTTACCGCTATCCCGGCTACGTCTTCCACAAAGACAGGCTGCAACTGATAATTACCGTCTCCCGGAATGACAAATACCGGAAACTTTGTGAGAAACCAGGCGATATTGTTGATAAGGATGTCCTCATGCCCAAAAATCACGGTAGGCCGAATGATGGCGTAAGACAGATTGGAATGGATGACAGCCTTCTCAAGAATTCCTTTCCCTCTGAAATAAGGGAAGGGAGATCCTTCTGAGGCGTTTGTAATGCTGATGTGTACAATCCTGCGAACACCCGCCTCTTTCGCAGCATCGATGAGTATCTTCGTGTGCGCAACGGCCTTATCGTAGGTAACCTGACCATACGGGAAGCGGACCCAGTATGTGTTGTAAAGGGTCGTTGCTCCCTGCAAAGCCCTTGTCAATTCCGCTGGATTATCAAAATGAAATGAGGCAACACTCACCTGATTACCGAACGGATTCGGACGGTTGGGGTGTCCGGTGAGCGTTTTGACCTTCTTCCCTATTGAAAGAAGTCTTTTGGTTATATACTTACCCGTGTAGCCAAACGCACCGGTAACAATATTCAATTCCTGAGTTTCTATGTCCACAGTCATAATCTGGACAAGCCGGAAATAAAATTAAGCCTTCGGTGACTTTTTCAATGTAGCGCGAACTTCAGTTCGCTTTCACCCTATGCGAACTAAAGTTCGCACTACAACTGCAACTGTGAAATTCCTGATAAGCCTGGAAAAGTCCCCAAACAGCAAACCAGATAATTGCAAACCACGGCCTTTTCATTTTTTATTTTTACTTTCAGTGCAGACTCTGCCTAAACCGCCTTTTCTCCCCTTTCCCCGGTACGGATGCGGACAACATCAAGAATAGGATTGATAAATATCTTCCCATCTCCAATATTGCCGGTCTTTGCCTCCTTGACAATACACTGGACGATTTTCTCGACGTCCTTATCCGCAACCACCATTTCCATCTGCATTTTGCTTATGAGGTCTGTCTTATAGGTCCTGCCGCGCCATTGTTCGGTAATGCCCTTTTGATTACCGTGCCCTTTTACCCCAGTCACCGTCATCCCCGGATACCCAACATCTGACAGGGCATCCTTTACCATAGCAAACCTATCTTCCCGCACAATTGCTATAATCTTTTTCATGCTTCATCCTCCAAAAATAATTATTAGTGATAATTCTTACCATTACTCTATATCCCCATCATCCAGACGATACGGGGAATTAATACCGGGGCGGGAAACCAGTTTACCCGTGTAGGTAATCGTACTCCCCACCCTTACACTCATGACCTTTTCAAACATCCTCCAGTCGAATACGATTTCTACTTCCGCATTCTTGCCCCACTGGCGGTTCACCCCCAAGCGATTCCAGTCCACACGCCCCATCCCCTTGTATACTATGATTCCCTGCCATCGAACATATTTGCCTTTATATTTTTTCCACAAATCTTTCTTCTCCGCACGAGACAGTGAACTCTCCTCTCCAAATTTTTTGTCCATTTCATCAAAAGAGATATCCATGAATTCCCTTGGTATTTCTTCTATTTCTGATTTTGTAATCTCTTTCGCTGTTGGTTGCCCATTATCACGGGTATTATTGGCTTGTAGTGGCTGTTTTGCAGTTGTTTCCGCCGAAGTGGTATGCGCCGCGGAGGGTATCTCTGATGCAACCAATTCTTTTTTACTGATTTTCGAAGGAATAGGTTCGGCATCTGTATACAGCCTCCAAAATATATCTTTATAACTGAGGATTCTCTCAGAATCATGGTGAAATACAACATCACCACAAATATTCCTATTCCGATACGCCATCCAGTTATACACACCAGTTACCAGTACCCTGTCATCCAGTACAATAAAATCCTGTACCGGACTGCCACACAATTGTGTTTTCAGTACCCTAACATCAAATCCTTTATCAATCAGCATCTCTGCAAGTGAACCTTTTGCACCGTTGCTATCCTGCTCCAACATCATAACACGCACCCGAACTCCTCTCTCTCTTGCACCATCCAGATACTCACTAATCTCAAGGGCAGCAAAATCGTGGATACAAATATCTACACGATGCCGCGCATATTCAATGCCTTCACGTAACCGTTCTCTGACAGTGCCCTCAGGAATATAAGAGACGCTATGCGCCGTGCATAAGGAACTGTAAATATACCAGAAAAAACCTACAAATAACAATTTTTTCATATACCCGTATTTCCCATGTATACCAGAAATGCCTTGTGTAAATTATCCAGGATATCTGTAGCAATTAATGAAATTTCGCCTTTCTCGCGCGCCGCAATATCGCCAGCCAGACCATGCAAATAAACACCCAATTGAGCCGCCTCAAACGGGACATATTGTTGTCCCAAAAAGGCAGCGATCATGCCCGTCAGCACGTCTCCAGCGCCGGCGGTAGCCATTCCGGGATTGCCTGTCTCGTTAACATAAAACTTCTCCTCATCCATAACAATGGTCTTGTGACCTTTCAACACCAGGGTTACATTCTTCCTGCCTTTAACAAACATCCTGGAAATTTCCAGGCGTTTTGATTGAACTTCCTGTGTTGATATGCCCAGAAGATGCGCCATTTCACCAGGATGCGGAGTTAGTACAATCTGTTTTTTTATCTGATCCAATATCTTTGGATTATCAGCCAGGGCATTAATACCATCGGCATCCAACACGATGGGGCAATCCAAAGACTGCAATAGCCACAGCACCAATCTCTTCGTTTCCAGATACTGAGATAATCCGGGCCCAATGGCAACCACATCAAACCGCTGTGAAAAATCGAGGATGTCCTGTCGTCCCAGTTCTGACAGGGTTTTTACAGGCGTTTCAGGCAATGGATGAGTCATGACGCAAGTTAATTTGGATGCAACGATTCCATGCAAGCTCTCCGGAATGCCCAGGGTGACAATTCCGGCGCCGGCACGCAAGGCACCATTACTGCACATACACGCAGCGCCAGTCATACCGCTGGAGCCTGCCAGCACAAATACTCGCCCGTAGTCCCCCTTGTGGGTATCGGGCTTTCGAGAAGGAATCTTCGGTATGTCTTTTACTTCGTACATAAAATCACTTTTACTTCTTTGTTCGATTGATCAAAGAGGCGACATATGCAGCGCCAAAACCATTATCGATATTTACCACAGAAACACCAGATGCACAACTGTTCAACATGGACAGGAGCGGTGCCACTCCAAAGAAACTAGCACCATAACCAATACTGGTCGGAACACCGATAACAGGACAGTCAACTAACCCTCCGACCACGCTTGCCAGCGCCCCTTCCATTCCGGCCACTACAATAATAACGTTTGCCTTGAGCAGTTCACCATGACTCTTCATCAACCGATGGATTCCTGCAACGCCTACATCGTACAACACCTTTACATTATTCCCCATGATCTCCGCTGTTACCCTTGCTTCCTCAGCTACAGGGATATCAGAAGTCCCTGCCGTAATAATCAGAATAAGCCCTTTCTGAGGTTTTCGTCTGGTTTTTCGTATCGTGATTGTTCTCGCCTGTTCGTTGTAAACTGCCTCAGAAAACTTCCTGGAAACAGCTTCGTAAATCTCCCTACTTGCGCGGGTCGCAAGCATATCATTTTCACCGGCAACGATATGTTCCACAATCTTTACCACCTGTTCTGTGGTCTTACCCATGCAGAAAATAACCTCTGGAAAACCACAGCGAATCTTGCGATGGCTGTCTACCTTGGCAAAACCGATGTCTTTGTAAGGCAGTTCCTTGATCTTCCCAAGAACGTTATTTATTGACACCTCCCCGGCCTTATAATCTTCTAATAATCGTTTTATTACATCAATGTCCATATTAATCTCAAATGTACCGAAATTTTATAGCATCACCCTACGAAACTTCTTTTCCCCATTCCCCGCTTTCACGAGGACGAGTTTTATGAGGACAAGTTTGTGTAAGTTTTTAGTGACGTGTGTCGAATGACGAGTGACGTTTTACTCGTCACCCGCCACTTTCCTTATCTTCACTGCTTTGATTGCGCTATGCTGTGTTCATGGAATAGCTTCGACATCAAGCAGCGAAATATCACCCTCTAAATACTTCTTGTAAGCCAGACCTGCTACCATAGCGGCGTTATCCGTACATAATTTGGGCGAGGGGCAATACACAGGAATTCCAATCTCCTTTGATACCTCTTGCAACCTCTGACGCAACCTTGAGTTCGCTGCAACACCTCCACCCAATGCAATCCCCCTAACATTATACATCCTTGACGCGAGGACTGTTTTATCTATCAGCACATCAACCACCGCCTCCTGAAAACTCGCAGCAACGTCAGCGATTTCTTGATCGGATGGTGTCTTTGACCTGGATGCCCTCACATCCTGTCCCCGATAATAGTATAACACTGCAGTCTTCAGCCCGCTAAAACTAAAATCAAGCGAATCCTTTTCGAGATACGCCCTTGGGAATGTCACTGCACGCCGATTTCCGCACCTTGCAAGCTTATCGATGATCGGTCCCCCTGGATAACCCAGACCCAATATCTTTGAAACTTTATCAAATGCCTCGCCTGCGGCATCATCAATTGTCCAGCCCAACGGCGTATGTTTCGTCTCACTCTCTGATAAAAAAAGGGTAGTATGCCCCCCCGACACGACAAGACTAATCGTGGGGTAGAGTATATTCTCATGCTCCAGATTATTCGCATAGATATGGGCATGGAGGTGATTGATTGCCAACAAGGGTACGTCCAACGCCATACACAGAGTTTTAGCGGCTGTTACACCGATAAGCAAGGCGCCAATGAGACCCGGCGTATTGACAACGGCGATTGCATCGATTTCAGAAAGCCGTACTTTCGCATCACTCAGGGCGTTGTTAACGATGCCAATAACAGACTCCAAATGAGCACGACAGGCAATTTCAGGAACCACTCCTCCAAACTGGCGATGTAATGCGTCCTGGGAGAGAATAATACTCGATACTATTTCTCGCCCATCTTTTACAACAGCCGCAGAAGTCTCGTCACATGATGTCTCAATACCCAGAATTAACATGTCATAAAAAAAGGCAGGATATCTCCTGCCTTAATTATACCAATTTAATTGTAAACGATATTCCATTCTTTAGGGAGAGCCTGAACGCTTCGCATAGACCTCTATACCTTTCATGATATCAATCGCTCTTTCCAATTGCATATCGATATATTGTGGTTTTTCTTTTGCCCCTACGGTTCCTTTCAATACGGTTTCGGTCCCCTTTGTTTCATTAATCTTCGTATCGATATTTATCATGGCTAGATGTTCGTGCAATGCCTTTGTCTCAGTAAAATTGAGCGGGACTTTCACATGCGGTTCAATCCCTTTTTCATGGATGCAAATTCCTGACGGCGTATAATAGCGCGCCGTTGTCAATTTTAAGGCGGCTTTCCCATCTCCCACAGGAATCAGGCTCTGCACAGAGCCCTTGCCAAATGTTTTAATACCTAACAATAAACCACGTTTGTGATCCTTGATCGCACCGGCAACAATTTCCGATGCGCTCGCACTTCCGTTATTTACGAGCACCACCAACGGGAAATTGGGATACGTCCCTTGCTTATGGGCTTGATACACATAATTCTGTGTCTTGTCTCGTCCTTTGGTAGAAACAATAACCCCTCTTTCCAGAAATTTATCAGCCATATCAACAGCAACATTCAATAACCCGCCGGGGTTAAACCTCAAGTCCAATACCAGGCATTTCATACCTTTTTTCAACAAATCCTGAATAGCCGCATCCATATCCCTTACGGTATTCTCCTGGAAATTTGTCACCGCAAGGTAACCAACCTTATAGTCGTTATCCACCATTCGAGCGCCCCGTATACTCTTTACATGAATCTTCGCGCGTTCGATGGTAATATCCGTTAGGGTTGTGTCTCCTTCATGAACGACGGTCAGTGTAATCTTTGTTCCTAACTTTCCGCGAAGTTTTTTCACGGCATCCCGAATACTCATATTTTCTGTGGTTTCTCCGTCGATCTTGACAATTCGATCTCCTACCAGTATCCCGGCTTTGAAAGCAGGAGAATCAAGCAGAGGCGTAATCACCGTCAGCAGCCCATCTTTGACAATCACCTCAATCCCCAGTCCTTCAAATTCTCCTTCCGTTTCAATTTTCAGGTCTTCCATATCCTCAGGGCTAAAATACTGACTATACGGATCGAGACCCGAAAGCATGCCACGGTATGCGTTCACAAGGATCGTGTTAATTTTTATTTCATCGACATATTTATCCTGTAACTCCTTAACAACTTTAACAAACTCTTCATACTCCTCGTAGACACTCTCTTTGGTTTGTTCGGCGCCCTCTTTAACTTCAATCTGAGGCTTTTCAAGAGGGACTTCCTGCCCAAACGAGACTGTTCTAACAGACACAAGGGTTACAAATAATAAAAATATGCTCAGCCTTTTCATCATTTCTTCTTTCGCTCTATGGCTCGTTTCGCCGCCACAACAATATCTTCCGGCAGGAGGTGATATTCCTTAAAGAGAATATCGGGTTCCCCTGACTGACCAAAACGATTGTCAATGCCAATCATTTCCATTGGAACGGGATAATTTCTGGCCAATACCGATGCAACGGCACTGCCCAGACCGCCGTCAAGCACGTGCTGTTCTGCTGTCACCACAGCATTTACCTGCCTTGCAACCTTCACCAGAATTTCCTGGTCTATGGGCTTTATGGTATGCATATTAACTACTGTTGCCTCAATTCCTTCTTTCGATAGCACATCAGCCGCTGTAAGCGAGTTGGCCACCAATGCCCCGCAGGCAACAATCGCCACGTCTTTCCCGTTTCTTAGGATATTCGCTTTCCCAATGGTATACGGCTCTTCCTTTTTTGTAATTACCGGTACAGCCGCCCTGCCCAATCGGATGTAAATAGGACCTTTATGGGCTACAGCCGCCAGAATGGATTTTCTTGTTTCTACCGCATCACACGGTTCGACAACCGTCATGGTTGGAATTGTCTTCATCAGAGAAATGTCTTCGATGCACTGATGTGATGCCCCGTCTGGTCCGACCGACACCCCGCTATGCGTAGCAACAATCTTTACGTTTAATCCACTGTAACAGATCGTATTTCTGATCTGTTCCCAGGCTCTGCCAGTGGCAAAGATACTGAAGCTGCTGACAAAGGCTATTTTCCCGCACGTCGCCAACCCGGCAGCCGTATTCATCATATTGGCCTCGGCAACTCCCATATTAAAAAACCGCTCAGGAAATTTCTTGCCGAATTTAGCTGTGGTTGTAGACTTTGAAAGGTCTGCATCCAGCACCACGATGTCCTTGTTTTTCTCTCCCAGTTCTACCAGCGCATCGCCGTATGCCTGGCGCGTAGCTATCATTTCTGTCATTTTTTATATTTCCACCATTTATAATTCACTATTTATTCCAATTCAGCTAACGCCCGTTCCGCCTCTTCTTTTGTGGGAGCCTTCCCATGCCAGTCAACCTGGTTCTCCATGAAAGAGACCCCCTTGCCTTTAATAGTTTTTGCAACGATAACAGTCGGTCTACCCTTTATCTTCTCTGCCTCATCATAAGCAGACGAGATAGCCTTATAATCATGTCCGTTAATTTCAATCACATGCCAGCCAAAACCGCTCCATTTATCAGGAATCGGGTATGATGACATAATCTCATGAATAAATCCGTCAATCTGAAGCCCATTTTGATCAATGATGGCGCACAGGTTGTCTGCCTTATAATGACTTGCCGCCATTGCCGCCTCCCACACCTGCCCTTCCTCAATTTCTCCGTCGCCCAACATAACGTACGTCCGGTAATCCTTTTTATCTAACTTTGCCGCTAAAGCAATTCCCAAACCGACTGAGAGTCCCTGTCCCAACGATCCGCCTGATATCTCAATTCCAGGTGTTGTTTTCATGCAGGGATGCCCTTGAAGGATGCTCCCAAACTGTCTTAAGGTGTCAAGCTTATCTATGCCAAAATAACCCATTTCCGCAAGTACCGCATAGAGCGCCGGGCAGCCGTGACCTTTCGACATCACGAATCTATCCCTATTGGGCCATGCAGGCTGCTGCGGATTATGTTTTAATTTATTATAGAAAAGCGCAACCAGCAAGTCTACCGTTGACAATGAACTGCCAGGATGCCCGGAACCTGCCTTTGCGAGCATTCTGATAACATGTCTGCGAATGACCTTTGCACGTTCTTCTAACGACTTAATATCCAGGCATTGCGATTTTATCATGTTTTATAAACACCCAATAAAAACAAATATTCTACGGTTGTAACATACATAATTAATTTTTACCAGTTGGATCATGTCTTAGTAACGTTTCTCGTATGTCAGGAAATGAAAGTAAAGGCGGGAAACTATCAATCATGTATTGAACAATTATCACATGTTTTGAAACCACAGAAAGTTTCGGATTGCTTACCCTAAATCTCCGCACTCCACTATAAGACAGAGTGGTGGGCAGAGCCGGGATCGAACCGGCGACACCAGGATTTTCAGTCCTGTGCTCTACCAACTGAGCTATCTGCCCTTTCTCGTTTTTTTGCGGTAAATTATACCCACAAACTTACAGCAAAAACATTATAGAGTTGCGGTATATATATGTCAAGATTTTTATTGCCCCCCCAGCGACCTGGCAAATATCCGATGTTTTAAAAAATCCTTAAGTCACTCCAATCCCACTCCTCAATTTTTTTGTACAGGCCATGATCTGTCAGGTCGTAACGAAGCGGGGTAATGGAAATATAGCCTTCATTGACGGCAGTAAGATCCGTTCCCTCCTCACGATGAATTGATTTATTCGTACCCATTAACCAGTAATATGCCCTTCCGCTAGGATCGGTGCGCTTATCAAAGGTCTCTTTAAAATCGTGGGCAAACTGCCGGGTTATTTTAATTCCCTTGATTTGATTGGAGGGGCGTGAGGGAATATTCACGTTGAGCAATGAGCCTTTGGGTAATTTATGTTTGATGATACGTTCTATAACGTCTTTAGCTACCTTTGCCGCTTCTCCGACATCGGCATACTGGTCAGTTATCTCGAAGGAGACGGCAATCGAAGGAAATCCCATAATAGCCGCTTCAACAGCGGCGGCTACTGTTCCTGAGTAGAGGATGTGAATCCCCACATTGGCGCCCATATTGAGTCCTGAGATGACTACATCAGGTCCCTTTTTCATAATTTCATAGGCAGCCAACTTTACACAATCGGCCGGAGAACCATTCACACCATAACCGATAAGCTCGTTGTTTAAACGTACCTCTCTGATACGCAAGGGATGACTGAAGGTAATGGAATGTCCCACACCGCTTTGTTCTATATCAGGCGCTACCACTGTAATCTGTCCCAGTGTCTGAATTTGATGCTTTAAGGCAGCAATCCCCGGCGCATAGATACCGTCGTCATTGGTCAGCAAAATCTGCATAATTTCTACCTCATATCGTCGTAAAAACGTTTAATTGTTTGAATATCAAGACCAGCCCAGTAGGCCAAAACCACAAACTTATTAATCAGCAGTTGTCTTAGGACGCCTTTTCTGATGAACCGTCTTGCCGAAGAAATCACGGGCATTCTTATCAGGATAACCTTGCCCTCTTCCCTTAATCTTTTATAAAAATCATAGTCTTCCATAATGGGCATTTCTTTGTACCCGCGGAGTTTCCGGAAAACATCCCTCCGCACAAATATACCCTGATCACCAAAATGGAAGAGTCTGAAGTTGAACCTGGTTATAAAAGAGACGCCTCTTAGTATAAAATTATCTGCGTCAAATGCAATATAAAATGAACCACCCACAACCGTATCGTCCTGCATCCTTTTTCTTATCTCACGAAAGGCATTGTCAGGTAGGAGTGTATCGGCGTGTAAGAACAACAAAATATCTCCCATGCACAACTTTGCACCTGCATTCATCTGTACCGCACGGCCACGTTTGCTGTTTATTACACAAGCGTACCTCTTAGCGATGGCAACCGTATTGTCGGCGCTTCCACCGTCTACCACGTAAATCTCGTAATCACCCTCCTGCCTAGTAACGCTCTGGAGCGTTTTCTCGATATGGAATTCTTCGTTTAATGTGGGAATAACTACAGATATCTTCATTTAAAACCACAGATTTCGCAGATTACACGGATTTTGTACCATCAATGTCGTTGCAATCCCTTTCAATGCATCATTGCTTCCGTTGGCAAAATAGAGGGTCAAAAAGAGTAAGGGAGGGGGCGGGGGTACATCTTAAATATTAGATTTAAAGTGAAAGATAAGTTAGTAATCATTATAATAACGCGATAGAAAATATCAATATTTATTATTTTACGAATAAAAGAAGTAATCACACAGAGACACGAAGCCGCAAAGAATAAGGATGGAATATCAAGAATAATTAATGGGGATATACCTTAAATCTCTGTGTCTTGGTGGCTTTGTGTGAGGAAACAGAAGGGCTTTCTTTTCCGACTCGTTCGGGTTACGGATTGCTGAAGCCACAGAAAGATTCCCCCGGAAACATCTTTGTCATCTTGCTACCGAAGCACGAAATATCAAAAAACAGATTGAGCAGATACTTTCTGAAATCAAAGATGTCTGGAGAAGATGAAATGAATAAACGATTAGAAAATATTAAATCACTAATCAAGGTGTGATCCTTCTCTTCTGTGCTTCTTTTCTGATCGCTCAAACGCCAACCACCATTCCCCGTTGCGCGCTATTCTCGTCTGCTGAGGACATCCACCACCGCGGTCCGTATGGCCCGCATTGAAGAAGGCTTTGGAAGGCATTTTACCCCGCCCCCGTTTTCTGAAAGAAATTGTACAAGGCGCGGGTCTGTAATTGCCGTGAAAAAGATGAACCTTGAGCCGACGCCGGGATAGGCGCGGCAGGCCTCCTCGAAAAACTCCACGCCGTTCATTACCGGCATGTCAATGTCCGTTATTATTGCCGCATAATATCTGTCGCTAAGCTTACGAAGGGCGGCCCTGCCGTCTGGAGCGGAATCCACCCTCCCCTCGTCCTCAAGGATGGCCTTGAGCGCGTCGGTTACCATGTCGCTGTCGTCAACGACAAGGATGTTCTCTGTCCATATATCGTCAAGAGCCTTGATCCGGGCGAGTTGAGCGCCGAACTCGGGCCTGTTTTTAAGAAACCGCTCGACCTCCCTTTTGTGCCGTGCTATCAATGCGGCGGCCTTTTTGTACCCGTGGTCCGCGCGCTTTAACAGGTTAACGACGTAGAGGAACAGGGTGTTCCACTCTGAATACTCAGTCCTGACAATGCATTCCACGAGATCCGGCCCGGTTATAGTGCCGCGCCTTATCATTCCGGCGAACGCGGCGAACCAACCCTCTACATCTTCTTTCACGGCCTCGCCCAAGATTACCGGCGTATCCGATGGAACGCCGGAACGGTTGAGGCTCTCGAGCGCCTTCGTCATTATCTCGTGGTGAGCGTGCTCATCGCGGGCAAGACGCCCCGCCAGCGCCGACAGCTCCTCGTCGCCGTTCTTAAAATGCTCCTGCGCTTTTTCATACACCTCGCCCGCCAGGGATTCAACACCGATCAGCCATTCGATTATCTTCTTAAGATTTTCCACAGTGTTGTATTCGGCACGCTCCATCTATATAATGTATCGTTAGGATCACATTTTAAAGATATTTTTTATTCAATTATTATAATGACTTCTCATTTATCTTTCACTTTAAATTTAATATTTAAGGGGGTCTCATAGTATCCCTCTAGTGCCTCCCCAAAGCTTAAAGCCTTGAAAGAATAGATATTTTTGACTTTTGAGTTTTGACTTTTGACCTTTTAGGGTGTATTAATATTAAGGATAAAATGTAACTTTATATAACTTCATACATAAATTTTGAGGTGAACGCACATGCTGGAGCCAGTAGTATATTGTTCTTGCGGGAATCTGAAAGAATATGGAGGCAATTGGCAAATAACATCTCGTTCTTTTAAGGCGGCATTTATGCCGCTTAAAGAGCGCGAGTCTCTTATTTCAAAAGAAAAATGTCCCATCTGTAAATGTATAGATGCGGGAGAAATTTTAATATCTCTTAAAAATCTTTAAAAGAAAGGATGATAGTAAAGAATGGGGGCACATCTTGATTAGTGATTAGTTTATTGACAATAAAAGGTAATTTTGCAGATCTTGTCTGCCATGACAAGACACTGGCGCATAGAATTTGAAGGGGCTTACTATCACATCTTATCACGAGGAAATGAGCGAAGGAATATTTTTAATGATAATGATGATCGTACTTCGTTTCTGGAGATTTTGGGAAAAATGCCTTTGGGCTGATATAATCAACTAAATTGTTAAAAAAGATAAGAAGTCACATAATCCTTCCCGCCCTTCACATACATGTTTTCATTTCTTTACTTCCGCTGAAATTACTACAAATAATCCTTAAAATAGGACACAGATTTTCTCAGATACAAGCAGATATTTTTATCTTTATCCTGATAATCGTTCGACTGAGCGCTCACGACGAAGTCTGCGTTCATCTGCGTCCAACATATAATTTTTGAATTAGTATTCAAGTTTGTTCACCCAATCAGGATATCTCATTTCTTCAACACTATCATACGGAGGGGTAAAAGGTTTAATGCCGATGACGGGAGTTCCATCCAGCACATCCAGCCCTTTAACCTTTATTATATTCCCGTTTCTCTCAATCATTTTGACGGTAGTCATACCGATAGGATTTGGTCTCCATGGACAACGGCAGGCAAATATACCAACCTCCGGTACGTCCTTTTTCCCTTGCGGTCTGAGTTTGAGCTGGACCTTATAGTATTACCCTGTAAAAACTTCTTTTCCCCATTTTCATGAGGACGAGTTTTATGGAAGGTGTTTTTCCACCCCACCTGTGCCCTCCCTTGCAAATGGGAGAAAGAGAGGAGTCCTTTTGGTTGTGACTATGCTGCGCTAAAATTTACCCTTCGAGCGAATTGACAAGACTTTCGTCTTTTTTTGATTTGTTCAATGAGTATCTCTCTTAAATTTTATCCTGTCAACAAAAATAATGGGATAGACTATTCGTAAAAATAAAGGTAAAATTAGTCTCCATTTTGGAGACGGATAAACACGGACTTCGTCGTGAGCACTCAGTCGAACGATTTTCAGGATATTAAAATAAATTAGGTGTATCCGCGCAAATCTGTGTCCCAATTTAAACAGATTGATTATACGGAGATGAATACATGAAAAAATGCATTGCTGTGCTGGCTGGAGACGGAATTGGACCTGAAATCATGAGGGAAGGACTAAAGGTGCTGGATACCATGGCAAAGAAATTTGGCCATGCCTTCGAATATAAAGAGGCGCTGGTAGGCGGGTGTGCCTATGACAAGTATGGTCATCCACTGCCTGATGAAACACGGAAGATATGTGACCACGCCGACGCCATCTACTTTGGCGCAGTAGGTGGACCAAAATGGGAAAATCTACCAGCAGAACTGACCCCTGAACGAGGGGCACTGTTGCCCCTGCGGGCTATTTACGGCTTGTTTGCAAACCTGCGTCCTGCCGTAATATTCGGCCCGCTTGCCGATGCGGCATCCTTGAAATCGGAACGATTGAAAGGAGGGCTGGATGTCCTGATCGTGCGTGAGTTAACAGGCGGGGTATATTTCGGTAAAAACAAGGTAAAGTCAGTCGCCCTGAAAGAGGGAACGGTTCAGGGAGAATACGCCGTTGACTACATGATTTACTCCGTACCGGAGATTCAGAGGATTACCAAGGTGGCCTGCGAGGCTGCTATGAAACGTGGTAAAAAATTAACCTCCATTGACAAGGCAAACGTCCTGGAAAGCTCGAAACTATGGCGGAAGGTGGTTATTGATTTCGTCCAGAAAAATTATCCCCAGATACAACTCAATCACATGTACGTGGATAATGCGGCCATGCAACTGGCAACGAACCCGAAACAATTTGATGTAATTGTCACTGAAAATATGTTCGGCGACATCCTGTCAGACTTGGCATCTGCCATTACCGGGTCCATCGGCATGCTCCCCAGCGCAAGCCTTTCAGAAACGGGATTTGGGCTCTTTGAACCCATTCACGGCTCTGCGCCCGATATTGCGGGACAGGGCAAGGCAAATCCGCTTGCGCAAATCTTATCAGGGGCTATGATGCTGAAATACGCCTTCGGGCTTGGCAAAGAATCAAACGCCATAGAACAGGCCATTATGGCCGTATTGGAGGATGGCTATCGGACGGGCGACATCGCCTCTGCTGCTACACCAAAGGATAAAATACTTTCAACCTCCGGAATGGGAAGTAAGGTAGCAGAGTATTTGAACAAAATGTAATATTCTGTATAATCTTAACTTCACAATAAAACCGGATGCTGAACTGATACGGCACGATCAAATCGCATTGATGTGCGCCGAAGCACTGCCCTGGTGCTACCATCGATCACTAATTGCCGATGCATTATTGGTCAAAAAAATCAAGTTGAACATATTTTAGGTGAGAAATTCAGGCAAATTCATACCCTTTTACCCTGGGCTAAAGTGATTGGCACATGCATCACATATCTACCAGAATCGAGCGCAGACAAACCATAAAACAGAAAAAGACTGAGTTGTCATTTGATTTTATCATTGGTTGATGTTTTAATAATGCGGTGGGTCGCTTCCACCGGAAAAGACGATGGGTACATTTGATGTTCAGGAATTTCAATCTTTTTTATTCCCCTCTAAAAAGAGGGGATAAAGGGGTGTGTAAGTTTGCCATAACACACCCCCAGCCCCTCTTTTTAGAGAGGAGCTTAAAAGCCGCTGCCGAAGGCCTAATTTGACAATTAGACCTCCCCATTGGTTGTATATACATGCACGTATGAAAGAAATAAAAATCCTCTCAGTCCAAGTGGGTCTCACAAAAACGCTCAACGGAGCTACGGAAACCAAATCGAACGAAGAACCCTGGACGACGGGTATCTTCAAGACAACTCTTTGTGGTCCCGTATGGCTGGGGAAGCTTAACCTTGCCGGAGATGCACAGGCAGACTTATCGGTTCACGGCGGCGTGCACAAGGCGGTCAATGTGTATCCATCCGAACATTACTCTTACTGGAGGCAGGATCTCCATCTGCCGGATATGCCCTACGGCGCCTTTGGCGAAAACTTTACAACATACGGTCTGCTGGAAGACGAAGTTTGCATTGGAGATATGTTCGGGATTGGCGAAGCGGTTGTGCAGGTTTCTCAGCCCAGACAACCTTGCTGGAAGCTGGAACGGCGATGGGGTATCAAGGATTTGGTTATCCGCATTAAAGAAACAGGAAGGACTGGCTGGTATTTCCGCGTCCTGAAGGAAGGATATATCGAGGCGGGAAATGATTTAACCCTTAGAGAGCGTCCTTTCCCGCAGTGGACTGTTGCCACGGCAAATGCAATCATGCTCAATCGCAAAATTGATGCTGAGTCAGCGCAGAAATTGGCCCAATGTCCGGCGCTTGCGCCACGATGGCAAGAAACTTTAAGTTCAGTGAAATGAGTTTTCAAACTATAGCATGAATTTTAAATACATGCCTGAGCTTGGGTTTCGATAAACAATTGATTTTAAAATTAAATTATGATAAACATTAACCACAGTCTTCTCTTATAGGAGAAATAAAATGAAAAGAAAAAAATATGTATATTGGCAAGATGGTAATATGTGGCTAGGGTATCTTGAAGAATATCCAGACTACCGGACTCAGGGAGAATCACTTGAAGAATTAAAAGAAAATTTAAAAGATATTTATAAAGAATTGACAAGTGGTAGCGTTCCATGCGTACGTAAGGTTGCTGAACTTGAACTTGCATGAAAAGAAGAGATTTAATAAAGCATATTGAAAAGATGGGATGTATTTTAATCCGACATGGTGGAAAGCACGATTGGTACCAAAACCCTAAAACAAAAACATCACAACCAGTGCCTAGACACAATGAAATTAAAGAATATTTAGCCAAGCATATAATAAAAATGCTTGAGTCGAAATAAGTTACAATACGTGACAAGAAGAGACGGCAACTTCTTAAATATATTGAAAAAGTCTGTGTTTGCCGTTTTATACAGACTGTATAATCATTGTTGGGCGTCACGCAATTATAGTAGTTCAGTGAAGAGGCAGCATTGTCCGGTTAGGTTTTTGCGCGTTTTATTCCATTGTTCTAAAGCTGTCAGTATTGCATGTTTCCCTGTTTTCACGAGGACACGTTTAGCGGGAATCTGGGACGGACGAGTCTCTGGATACCCGATAAAAGCATTCGGGTATGACAAAAGCCGGTACATGCAAATTCCTAACCGGACAAAGCCGAAAAGAATTCGTCTTTCGAAAAAATCCCTTTGATAAGCGCTTAAAAACACACAAATTATCAGGAAAAGAAAAGGAAGCATGGGCATTCTGGGTTGATTATTCTTACTATACCCTCACACTCGGGGCCATTTCCCACGGCTCAGGTGTGGAAAATGGCATATGCATCATGTATCAGCCCAAGATATAGCAAAACTAAAGACAAATAAACTCCCTCAATTTTTTCCAATACCCACTTTTGTACAAGGGAACAAGAACAATTCTTGAAGATTATTTTTATACCCTCAAGAGTTTCAAATATCATATTCATTCATGTTTAATATTGAATTATTTATAATTACGATACAATAACTTTGAACCAAATAAAATATTTCACTTAATATAAATGGAATCACATTCTTTAGATAATCATCGAATGTTTATCAAATGACTTGGATATTAGTTTGTTTGGCGGCTAAACCATTGACAGTTTACCTATATATCATGATACATGATATTTAATCTAATATATTATAAAATAACTATTGACAATTATTAAATATTTCATTATAATTTGCGCAATCAAATAATTAATGTAATTGGAGGGCATAACCATGTATGACGATCCAGAAATCAAAGCTATGAATGATTGCTATGAAGCTATCAAACATCTCGATGAAAGTGTAAGAAATCGAGTAATACGGTGGCTTACAAGTAAGTTCTCAACAGAAAAACTTGAAGACCCTTTCAAAAAACATGATCAAAATACGAACAAAATCAATGACACAGTAGTGGATATTGGTTCTTATGTGACTGCAGATGAAATTTTTGCCAAGATCAATCCCCAAACTGATGCTGACAAGGTGCTTGTCATCGCAGCTTTTTTACAGGAAAAGTTTAAGAAACAGGAACTCACAGGTTGGGAAATAAATAAGGAACTAACTCATCTAGGGCATGGCGTAAACAACGTTACACAAAGTGTTACTCAGCTAATTAATAAGCAACCAAATCTGATGATTCAAACAAGAAAAGAAGGCAAAACAAAACAAGCAAAGAAAAAATACAAAGTTACAAGTGAAGGGGTTAAAGCTGTCCAAGAAATGGTAACCCAACAAGGTAATTGAAAAATGAATCACAAGGACTTAATCACAGAACTTTCTAAATATATTGATAACAAACTGGCAACAGATTTAGTCTACGAATTCTTAGAAATTCGAAAAGAAATTAAAGCAGGCATATTAGGCCGTTCGTCTTGTGGTAAATTTATCGAAACAGTAGTCCAAGTATTGCAGTATTTGAATAATAGCCATTACGATGAAAATCCGAATGTTGATTTTTACTTGAAAAATTTGGAATCTCAGAATACTGCAATAAATGACGATTTCAAAATTTGCTGCTCGCGAATTGCAAGATCATGCTATACTTTACGCAATAAACGTAACATCGCGCATAAAGGCTCTGTAGATCCAAATATCTATGATTTGAGGTACATATACACATCCGCCCAGTGGATTCTATCTGAAATAGTTAGACAAGTCATAACCTCAAGCATGACCCTTGCTGGTAGAATGATTGAGTTCATACAGATCCCGGTATCAACTGTCGTTGAAGATTTTGGAGATAGAAGGTTAGTGTACGGGAATTTAAGCATTGAGCAAGAACTTTTAGTTCTTTTACACAGCTACTATCCAGAAAATGTATCACGTCAAACATTGACAAAATCACTTGATAGAAGATCGACCTCCGCAATTTCCAATTCACTCAATACACTTTGGAATAAAAAATTAGTCCATGAGGATAAATCAGACTATAAACTAACACAAGAAGGCTTTAAAGAATCACAAAAGATTTTGCAAACTTTTAATTAAATCATTGAACTTTGCTGGTTCAATCGTCCTCGATTGAACCGAAACATTTGGCATATTTTACTGCTTGTGCTAGTTCAAAATCTATTGTACGGTTTAAAATGTCTGGTTCAATCGTTCGACTAAGCGCTCACGACGAAGTCTGCAATGGGTGAACCACCACAGACAAATTATACAGATTTTTTCCTCTGCGTTCTTCGCGCTCTTTGCGGTGAACTATGTATGTCAACAGTCCAATCAGGATCGTACCTGGCGTGGCAGCTTGGGCAGATGAGAATGATTTTGCAGGTGTCTTTTGTTGTCCGTACAAATGAGGTGTGGAAACCATCGTCATACCCGCAATTCGGACAGACGTGGAGTTCCTTCTCTATTTTTATTGAAACTGGCTTCGGTTTATTTTTGTCCAATTTCTCCCTCCATGGCTTTTTCTGCCACAAAGTCACAAAGGCACGAATTAAAAACAAAACCAAAACACACCCCTAACCCCTCTTTTTAGAGGGGATAGACGTGTCTCTTTTTTAAAATGAAAACCTAAGGCTTCCCCCTATTACTTGAAAAACCCAAAACACAACTCAAAATTATTCGTGTCTTTTCGTGTTGATTCGTGGCAAAAATTCTCTATTCTGCAATTACGATTAAATGATTGTCGTTCTGGAAGACTTTTCTGGCCAGGCGTTCCACGTCCTGTACCGTAACCTTTTTCAGTTTTTCAGCCTCTTGCTCATCTGCTTCGGGCACTTTGTCATCAAGCACCTTCATGCTGATGTAATACGCCTGATTCACACGGTCCAGCCGCCGCATGCCACGACGTCCTAAAATAACATTTATGGTCTTTTGCACCTCTTTTTCCTCAATCTTAGTTTCACGCATGGAACTAATCTCGTCACGAATACCTTTTATAGCCTGCTCGATGTTTTCCGGTCGTGTACCCATTGAGATACGATACCACTGAACACCCCGGTATTTATGGAAGGAAACACCAATACTGTAGGCAAGACCCTGCTTTTCACGCAGGTTGAAGGCGAGTCTGTCGCTAAAGATGGTTTCCATTACGTAAAGCGCCGGTTGATCTTCCTCGCTCACATCACATGTATTTGCCACAGAGATATATGATTGTTGTTTGCCGACTTTTTCACGGACTGTAGTACCAAGCGTCTTGAATTCCGGTGTAAATGCGGGCGGCTGACAGCCTGCATCGCCCCAAACACCGCCAAAGCTTTGCTTTACCATTGCCAGGGCTTTATCAATGGGAATATTACCGGAGACAGCCAGAATAAGGTTTGAAGGATTGTAAAACTTACCATAAAAGGCTTTCACATCTTCCAGTTGAATCTTTTCCAGTTGTTCTCTCTTGCCGGACAACCAGCCGAAGCCGGGATTATTTTTGAACAAATTATCGTAAAATATTCTATCTGCCACCCTGGGAGTGCTCATCGTGTCGTTTTCGGAGAGTATCATGACCTGCTTCTTTGCCTCATTGTATGCCTTTTCTGAGAGATTGGGCTGTCGTACCATTTCTGCAAGGAGTTTCAATCCCTGCTCAAAAAAGGTGTCCACCAGTTTCAAACGCATGTATGCGAAGCGTGGAGTATTGTAATAGTCGTCAAACGGGATTTCAGGGTCGTCATAGAGTTTTAATTCAGCGCCCATGGATTCTAATGTTTGGTAGAATGCTTTATCGGGGTGTTCGGTCGTACCACCCTCAGAAAGTATTCTCTGCAATATCTCCGTCAAACCCCACTTCTCTTTGCCCTCACTCAGGCTGCGTTCCTTTGCCAGCAAGTGTATTCCTATAACCCTGCTATCCTGGTTTTCCTTTATTACCACGGTGAGGCCATTTTCCAGTTTTTCCATGGAGTATTGGTTGGGTGATCGGGTGGCGGTTTCGCCTGCTGTTTTCTCGACCGGAGGAGACATGAGTGCAACCACAGGCATTTGTGCGCTTAGATATTGCGCCGCTGCCTTCTGTATTGATTGAGGCGTTACCTTCAGCAAACCGTCCATATAATCACGGAGGAAGGCATATCCACCCGCCGCCAGATAACCGGATTTCATCATGCCGTAATAGTGCAGGCTTTCCTGCAAATAAATCTCATGTGTTGCCCTGGCTATCAGCGTTGATTGCACTTCGCTTGCAGGGACAGCAGTCTTTTTCATATCCCGTACCGCCTGTGTAATCAGTTCTACTACATGTTCCACGTCAATATTTATGGGGAGTTCTGCGGATATTTGCAATGTAGAAAAGTCGCTATTGAAATCAACGCTTGTACCAATGTCAATAACAAGGTCTTTGTTTTGTTCCTGCATGAATAACGTTTTCAGGACAGAATTATCTCTGCCACCTAAAAATTCTGACAGCAATACCAGCGACTGAAAATCATCAGAAACTGGCGGCGGCAAGAGATAACCCATGGTCAGATATTGGCGATCCTTGGGAAACTTACCCATACCATTTGCCTTGATAATGCGTAATCTTTCAGGCGGACTCAGTTTTATGGTTCTGTGCTCAGGTATTTGTCCTGCCGGGTATGTACCGTACTTTTTTTTCACCAGTTCCACCATTTCTGACGTTGAAAAATCGCCTATCACCATCATGGTCATATTATTCGGTACATACCAGGTCTTGTAATAATCCCATACACGTTCTCGTTTTAGATGTGAAATAGTGGAAACCGTCCCAAGCACCGGGCGTTCGTACGGCGTGCCTGCGTAAAATACCTTCAGGAAGTGATTGCTTACCTGATGTTCTGGCCGGTCTGCGCCCTTTCCAATCTCTTCTATAACGATACCGCGTTCCTTTTCGAACTTTTCATCAGGCAGGGTAGAATTAAAGAGCATGTCTGCCTGAATATCCATTCCCTGAGCGATATACTCGTTCGGCATGAGGATCATGTAGTTGGTATAATCCGGCCCGGTATGGGCGTTATTGTAGCCGCCGTAAAAATCCATTTCATCGTAAATCTGTTTCTGTGTGCGTGCTTTTGTGCCGTTGAACAAGAGGTGCTCGAGGAAATGGGCAGATCCATTGCTGGCCTCATCTTCATTCCGGCTGCCGGTCTTAACAATAGCAACCACAGCGATCATTGGATTGGCGTGATTTTCAACAAGGATAACTTCCATGCCATTATCCAGATAGAATACTGCTGCTTGTTGCGTTTCCTTGAACATGGACTGTATTTGGTTGTTTTGAGTTTCACCGTAACACAATTGGCATCCCATCCAGATGGATATCATTATAATCGCAATTATCTTTTTCATGTTTTTTATCTATACTCCATAAAATGCTTTATTTTAAAGGTTCTTCAGGTTTTTCTGTTGGTACATCGATAAGTTACAAATAACCCCCCTCCCTCTATGGGAGGGGTTAGGGGAGGGTGGTCGACATTTCTCTTTCACCCCCACCTAGCCTCCCCCATCGTTCGACTGAGCTCACGACGAAGTCAAGGGGGAGGAACTAATTTTTCAAGGCTGGTTCAATCTTGTAGATTGAACCAGTTATTTCGAACAGGGCTAAGGGCTTTTAATAAATATCAGCAACAAAAAAACAAATGTTTCGATTCAATCGAGGACGATTGAACCAGCGATAACCACAAAGAACATCCGTGTAGGGGCAGGGTTGAAACCTGCCCCTTACGTTAAAATATTCTAAATATTATAGCAATTTTCCTCAAATTCTTTTACGCAATAATATTGAAAAAGCTATCAAAACTAAGCTTGATATTTTAAGTACAGCCAGGATCAGACACGTCCCGAATACGCCCAGAAGCGGGACGCAGATTACCCCTGTCAGTATCGCCCCTAAAATGGCACCGATATGGTCGGCGCTGTACGTCACCCCTGCGGATACCGCCATATCTTTGTTGCTTTGCATAAATAGCTTGTTGACCAGTGGAAATTCCAAGCCCGCCAATACCCCTGCAATACCAATGAAACAGGTCAATCCAACCTCTGCCGCAATTGAATAGGAAGACAGTGCGTGGATTATAAACGGCAAAATGATCGCATAGAACCCGATAAACCCCTGCATGATTAATAATATTTTCACCCAATAATGGGAGTCAACTACAATGGGCAGCAAGCAGCGATTTGAGATTTCGGGTCCCCGATCAAAGTCGAGGACAGGTTTCGGATTTCGGATTTTTTTAATAATTTGGTTCATAAGGTATCCTCCGAGTGCAAGTCCCAGCATAAAGACGGCAACAATGACACCCATCCTTTCATAGATGTAGCCGTAGATATTTTGGAAGGCGTAGAGAAGCACAATTTCCAGGGCAATACCGGTAAACCCCGTTGTGGCCAAGGCAATGAGGCAATTAGTCTTTAGTTGTTTGGTGTAATAAGGGTTAAATTCTTCAGTAGACTCTAATTGCCTATCACCAGAAGAAGTCTTCGGAGATTTTATAACCATATAGATTATTCTGCCTGCAAGTGCAATCACTATGGGGATGAGGAACCATTGTAATTTCACATCTTTTAAACCGTGAAATAATCCATGCAAACGCCCACCCGTAAGCGAATCCCATAATACAAGGTTTAAAAAATAGGTAACGGGTCTTGCATCGGTATTGACAAGCAAGTCCCTTCTCTGGCTCAGTTGATTTTCAATAAATTTAACCTGCTCTGGCTGAAGCAGGGTATAAAAAAGGTATTCGGTAAAGTAATTGGATTTTACCTGAGATTTTCGATATCGTTCCATGAGTGTTTCAATGTTCAGGGTAATGACACCGTCCTTGTTGCATGCAAAGTAGGAGTTGGTTTGACCCGGTGTCACCAATACCTTTTGAAAGGCCTCATGCAGGGTGCGATAGAGAGAACCCGTATAACTCCCAACTTCTTTGCCGATATAGGTAACCGCCGAACTAACCGAAGCGATCAAAACACCATCAGACTTTAAAATTTTCTGGGCCTCCCTAAAAAATTCCAAGGTATAGAAACGGTTGAGGAAGGCAGTTGAAGGGTCTGGAGTATTTACCAGAATGATGTCATAGTGCTGTCTTTTTGGGGTGTTTTTTACGTAATAACGACCGTCCTGATGAATTATCGTTACCCGACTGTCTGAAAGTGCCTGCCTATCCGAAGGAGAAAGATACTTGTCAGAAATTTGCAAGAGATTTTGGTCCAGTTCCACGTAATCCAACGATTCTATAGGGTGCCGAAGCATTTCTGAAATGAGTCCACCCAATCCAGAACCAATCAAGAGCACGTGTTTCGGCGATGGATGCTGGGTCATTACCAGATGGGCAATCTGGGCGTATTCGTATTCATTTGGAAAGGAAGAGGCGTATTGTCCATTGAGATAAATGTTGTATTGTTCGGCCTGTTTGCCAATGTCGATATGCTGGTATTTGGAATCTGCCGAGGCCACCAATTCAATATGGGGGTTCAATGTTTTCCATCGCATTTTTGCAGACAATGCCTCAGCACTGTCAGAGATTGGCGAAAACAAAACCACTATCATAACCAATGCCATACCCAGAGAAATAAGGCCCAAATACCTTTTTGTCTTCTTATGCTCTTCTTCACGGGAATAGACTTGTCCCTTTCTGTGAAAATTGAAAAGTAAAAAGAATAAAAGAACAAACAAACCTGTATTCAGCAGTGTGATAATTTTAAACGGATGAAATCTTGCGACCAGGAAAAACGAAAAAACGAGTCCTCCAAAGAGGCTGCCCATGGATTCTATGATGTAAACCATTCCTATATCTATGGCAGGGTCTTTATTATCGATGGTTATATGTTGAGAGTTTTGATTGTTCTCATTTCGGATTGCGGATTCCGGACTGTGGATTTCAGATTTGGAGTTGGATAATAAATCCGAATTCTGCAATCTAAAATCCGAAATTGTTTTTTGGTTACGGCTTCGCCGCGATACGGTAACATCCCACACAACCTTTGATGAGAACGGGAAGACGAAACCAATAATAAAACTAAAAGGAAGGATTAGTCCGATAGAGGTGAGAAGTAATGGCAGGATGGAAATGTATTCACCGACTCCAACACTCAAAAGGCCGCGTATACCACGCACAAAAACAATTTGCACGGGTAATACAAAACACATAACCATCAACGTAATCACAAAAACAGTGAATGCATGTTTAAAGGTATGCTCGATTTTGGCTCCCGCAAATGCGCCGGTCGCGATGCCAAGAAACCATGCGCCAAAAACGATACCCAGGCACAACTCATTGCCATAAAAGATATTCAGGAACTCACGAATCAACATCACCTGGGCAATGGTTGCATAACAGCCAATAGCTGCAATACACAGAAAAACTAGGGTAAGCGCTCTTTTGTTTTGCATATTTTACTTGAAATGACTTATTAAAAGAGTAAACTAATTTTTATCGCTTTTATCCAAATCTTAACATATTACAAATCTGTAGTACATTTATATCTAAAGGACGAAGTATTTACAAAACTTCTACCAGATACAATCGAGAATTCTGATCTTTTAAAAGTCGGTTTGACTACCGAACGTTTTCAAATTGCAATTTTTAACCAACAAATAAGAGGCGAGTATGGAAATACGCCATTATAAATTCAATAGGATTACCCTGGATCCAGCAAAATGTTTTGGGAAACCCTGCATTCGTGGGTTGAGAATGCCTGTTGCTTCTGTTCTTAATTATCTTAGTTCTGGAATGACTGTGGATGATATTCTTAAAGAATGGCCTGAATTAGAGAAAGAGGACATTTACCAGGCACTGGGTTATGCCGCCTGGGTTATGGAAGAAAGGGTCGTACCTTTAGAAGCTGTGGCTACTAAATGAAATTTTTATTAAACATGAATGTATCACGAAGGCTTGGCAGACGACTAACAACAAAAGGGCACAGTTACCGTCATTTGGGCGATATCGGTATGGCTAAAGCAAGTGATACAACAATTGTGGATGATGCCAGAAGAAATCAAGAAATTATTATAACACACGATCTTGACTATAGTAATTTACTGGCTTTTTCTGGTAAATTATCACCTTCTGTTATTATTGTTCGACTTCGCAATACTCACCCTGATAACTTGTTTGTTCGGATTACGGACGTATGGGCAGAAATTGAAAAACCGCTGCTGGAAGGTGCAATTGTGGTGCTAGAAGACGCTGCTCTTCGTATCCGAAAATTACCCATTCCATAGGAATACAAAGAGCACAAGAGAATGGCCTGCAATTTACATGATAATACATCATACTTCCACTCAATTTCAGAACCAACAAGGGCATGGTCTAAATACGACTGGTTCGCCATACTGACCCTATTTCTCCTTACACTGGCGTACTTCTATAACGTTGTTGTCCCTGACGATTCGAGTGTACTGAGCGACCAGAACATGGACACCAGGCACCAGCTCTTTTACTGGAGATATTTTGGTTTTAATACCCTGGCGAAAGGTGTTCTGCCCCTCTGGAATCCGTATATTTACGGAGGGACACCCTTCGTGGGTGGATTGCAATCCGCCATATTCTATCCACTCAATCTGATTTATCTCATATTCCCTATTCATGTAGCTATCAATTACAGTATCATCCTCCATGTATTTTTATCAGGTGTATTTACCTATTTATATCTCAGATTTATAAAGTTAAATCCGAAATCAGAAATCGTTCGACAGAGCGCTCACGACGAAGTCCGAAATCCACAATTGTATTCAGACACGCTTTCACGTTCGAGCTGCCTGGTTTCATCCATTATATTTATGTTCTGCGCGCCCCAGATATTTCATGTCTATCCAGGACACCTGCCCAATCTGTGTACGATGATATGGCTGCCCCTCATCCTTTTATTCTCAGAACTATTTATTCGTAACAGAAATTTTTTATATGCATTCTTTGGAGGGGTTGCGGTTGCGTTTAATATTTTGGCGGGACACCCTCAATACTTTTTTTACACCGCCATTGCTGTGACTGCATATTTTATCATCCGCATTATCCAGGAGTTCGGAGAGCACAAGAATTGGAAATATGTCGGTTATCACGCATCGGGAGTTTTTGTTATATACACGATAGGCGTCTTGCTTACAGCCATTCAATTATTGCCGGCCTTTGAGATGATTAAACATTCTACCCGGCAAACGCTTTCATACGAATGGGTTGGTCAGTTCTCATTTGCGCCGGAAAATTTTATCACCCTTTTCATTCCCGAATTCTTCGGGGATTCTCTAAAAACCCCATACTGGGGGCGATACTACCTCTGGGAGATGTCTCTGTATGTTGGTATCATTCCCTTAATACTGTTCGCGCTTGCCTCATTTTATAATAGAAATAAATTCACAAAGACATTTCTTATTATGGCATTAATCACCGCGATTCTCGCTCTGGGCAAATTTACTCCGCTCTTTAAAATCCTTTATGCCATTGTGCCGGGATTTAACATGTTTCGGGGGAACTCCAAATTCATATTTATCGTAGCTTTTTCTCTTTCGGTGCTTTCAGGGTTTGGTTTTGAATACCTGCAAAATACTATAGTAAATAACAACCCTTTCCAGTCTGGCTCTAAAAAGAAAAAGCTCTCCGCCTTCTTGTATATTACAATTAGTGCAGTAGCTGCAATAAGTCTGTTCCTTTTAGTCTTCTTTCTCTTCAGGGCAGGTTACGGGTCGTGGCATGGCATCATAAGCAAAATTTATTTACTGGGCGACCGATACACCACATTGCCCAATTTGAAAGACGCTGGGTTTCTGAGTGCAACATTTGCGATTGCAACAAAGAGCGCCGTAAAATTCATTATCCTTATGATATTAAGCCTGCTTGTCATAGGCTTATGGA
>JACRII010000106.1 GCA_016235875.1 Planctomycetota bacterium | reverse complement strand
GCATACCACATGGTCTTTGGATCAATAAATTTGTCAATCCACGTTGCAGATAAAAGGACAAAAGGCACATTTGAAACAAGGTTGGAAGCAATTACAGAAAAGATGCTGAAATGAATAATTTGGCTGGATGCCGTATTTCCCAAATAAGGTTCAACGGCATTGTGAGCCAGGGTTAAAAAACCGGCCTTACTGATGCCGCCTACCACAATGAACAGCCCGCTAAAAAACAATAACAGCGTCCAATCAACCTTTTCCATGGCATGCTGCGGTTTCATCCCGGATATTATGAGGAGTGCAAGCCCACCTGTTATTGCAGACAGGGGAAGGTTGCCCGTAAAAATAAATCCTAAAAGGATGAAGAACAGCACAACGAGAGACTTTGTGGTAAGTTTAATATCGAGCTCCGGTTTTATTAATGCAATCGCATCCATTTTTTTAAAGTTAATATCTTTCCTGAATAATAAATAAATAATAAATACATTGGCTACGAGACCGAGAAAACCGATCGGTAAGAGGTGGATTGTAAAGTCCACATAAGGTATTCTCGAAAAAACGCCTATAAGCATGTTTTGTGGATTGCCCGTTAACGTAACGACGCTCCCAATGTTGGAAGAGGTGGCCAGGGCGATAAGAAAAGGAATAGGATTAAGTTTCGTTTGGTTTAAAGCAAGTATCAGGAGCGGGGTAAACATCAGACAAATTGTGTCATTCACGAAGAGTGCGGATAGAATACCGCTTGAGAACGATACGAAACACAGCAGAAGAAAAGAATTTCTTGCATGGGTAATCAGCAAATACGAAAGATATTTGAAACAATTCGCTATCTTGAGATAGGCGATAACGAGCATCATGCCCAGTAACAGCAAAATAGTATTAAAATCAATGGCTCGATAAGCCTCGTCTAGCGTTAACACACCGGTAAGCACCATCAGGACAGCTCCCAACAACGCCCCTGAAGGTCTGTCCAGTCTGTGCCATTTCATCTTCTGGGCAGAAATGATAATGTAGGTGAGGATAAAAATGAGGAGTGATTTAATAAGCAATTTTTCTAATTTCCTTTACCCGTTTTAATAAGATTGTAGATACGATGACTCTCGAAAGGGATGAAACAGCAAAAAGAGTAAGTAATCGATAGCCAAATGCAGGAGGTATATGGGTTGCCAGAAAGCCGCCTAACAAAGTGCCAATGCAAATCGAAATGCCATTAAAGGTATTAAAGTAAGAAATAACGCGAGTTCGTTTTTCAGGGATGGCGGAATCATAAATAAAATTGGAAGAACACAAATTAAATCCTGCCCAAAATATACCTGCGAGTGTTTGGATCACCAATAGAAAATATACATTTCTTGAAAAGAGCCACATGACAGGCAGCACGGATACAACCAAAGTGCATATCTGTATAATCCGCCGGTTTCCGATTGCATCCGCACGACGTCCCCAATAGCTTACGGCCACTATACTGGCGAGGGGGACGGTTGTGGTAACGATGGTGTAGGTAATGTAGGAAAATCCGAGGTCGCGGAGCATAAATACCGGGAAAAACGGCGAGGCCAGGAATACTGCAAAACTGAAAGAACTATGAAACACCACATATTTCCCAAAATTTCCAACATTCAGTCTTCGCACGAATTGCGAAAATGAAAAATAATGTTCCCGTTTTACCTCAAGAGGCGGTTCGTACATCCTGTTCAGGAAATAACACGAGACGTATCTTGAGACCAGAGCGATAAGAAATATGATGGTAAAACCTGTCAGAGATTGTTTTTTAAAGAGATGCAGTGTATAACCCGCAAGAAATGCACTGATTACCGTTACCAGACCAACAATCCTTCCACGTTTACTGAAAAACGCTCCCCTCTTTCCTTCGGGTACGAGGTCTGCCATCAGTGAGCCCCAGGGAGGATGGGCAAAAGATGCAAACAACAAATATAAGGTGGAAAACAAAATAAGCGCCTGGATATGGATGGATTGTGGTAGATAGGGGATTATTGCAACAGGAAGCAACATGAATGCCTGAAAGAAAACAGAAAGGACGATAACCTTCTTTCTACTCCCAAGCCGTTCCGTAATGTCGGCAGCCTTGAGTTGCATCAACGAAGAAACTAACTGGGTAAAGGAACTCAATAAACCAATCTGGAAATTACTGGCGCCAAGGGCCACGGCGAATGGGTTTAAATAGTTATCTCCAAACCCGGTAGTTGCTGCAAACGCCACACCGTCTTTGATGGAAAGGTCAAGGCTTTTTCTAACGGCAATTTCTTCGTGTTGTTTATTTTGAGGTGCTTTCACAAAACGATTACAGTAGATATGAAAATATTAATTAAGGGTATAATCCCCGCAGCTTCTTTGCCTCTGCCACACGCCCTATGCCCAGCATCAGAGCAGCGGTACGCATATCCACACCTTTTTTGTTAGAGAGTGCAAGCACCCTGTTGAACGTACCGACCATGACGTCTTTGAGTTTCTTTTGAATATCTTCTTCGCTCCAGAAATAATACTGAATGTCCTGTACCCATTCAAAATACGAGACAGTCACTCCCCCGGCATTGGCAAGGATATCCGGGACGAGAAACACCTTTTTATCTTGTAATATTTTATCGGCCTCTGGTGTTGTCGGGCCATTGGCGCCTTCCACGATAATTTTGGCCTTGACCTTGTCGGCGTTCTTTTCCGTTATCTGTCCTTCTATGGCTGCTGGCACAATGACGTCGCAATCCAGTTCAAACAATTCCTCATTTGTTATAGCGTTTGCCTCTTTCAACCCGACAACATGCTTATTTTCTTTAATATGATGCATGAGGTACGGAATAAGGATACCTTTGGGGTTGTATGCCCCACCGCTGACATCGCTCACTGCCACGATATTACAACCCTGCTCGTAGAGAAGGCGGGCAGCCACAGACCCGACATTTCCCAATCCCTGAATCGCAACCCGCAGGCCGCGGAGATCCTTGTATAAAACCCTTGCAGCCTCCATTACCATATAGGCAACCCCGCGTCCTGTACCTTCCGCCCTTCCCAGCGAACCACCCAATAACAATGGTTTACCAGTAACGACACCCAGGACGGTATTGCCTTGCTGCATACTGTAAGTGTCCATCATCCATGCCATCGTTTGTGAATTGGTGTAAAGATCGGGGGCGGGAATGTCTTTGTCGGGTCCTATGATTTGAACAATTTCAGTGGTGTAACGACGTGTCATGCGTTCCAATTCGCCTTCTGACATTTCCTCTGGATTGCATTGAACACCTCCTTTGGCGCCGCCGTAAGGCATGTGCATGAGTGCGCATTTCCACGTCATCAACATGGCAAGGGCGGAAACTTCTTCAAGGTCTACATTAGGGTGATAACGAATACCGCCTTTGGAAGGGCCGAGCGTGATATCGTGTTGCACCCGATACCCTTTGAATACCTTCGCTTTGCCAGTGTCCATTTTAACAGGTACAGAAACAATAAGGGAGCGTTTTGGATATCTCATACGCTCCCTTATGCCATCTTCTATGTTTAACATCTCTGCAACGGTATCAAATTGTTTGAGTGCCGTTTCGTAGAGAACATTATTATCTTTCATAGCTTCTTCTTCTCCTCCTTCCTGCCAGGCGTAATTCACCATCAAAACACAAAAACCCAGATTTAGTATTATACTGAATTGATAAAGTTTGTCACTTTATTTTTGTACTGTTTATCCTTTCATTACAAGGGCGTATTTTATATACGCCCTTGTATCTCTTTCCAACAACCAGACAGAAGTAGCCCGTATTGGTTGAATGCAAGATGAAGGTCAATAACCCTTTCACTTGCATTCAACCCTCATTTTTAAATCAACGAACTGGTTCTTATTTTACGATATTCCAGCGCATCAAGATTCGTTATCTCAGTGACATTATAGTTCCATCCGCGCCTACGTAGTTCATATACGAGTTGTTCGTCACTAAATTGAGACAACATTGTTGGTAGGAGCTTCCAAATACTGATTCCCTGAGCTGAGTTTTGGAAAAGGTAAACTTCTCCTTCAGAGACAAAACTTCGGCAATCTTCAGAACTGCTTAAATTGATAGTTCTTTTTGTTTCTGGATACAAAGTAAATTGTCCGTTCGTTAAATGTTTTTCAAAGTCTTTGCTAGCGATCAATCCAAGTTGACGACGCTCCTCTTCGGTCCATTTTTTAATGTCTTCAACCGCCATTTGGGCAGCCTCCTTGTATGAATCTGTTTTGTAAAATTTCATATACACACCTCCATTTACTAAAAATTTACCAAAATAAAAGATAGTCATTACAATTTATATCATCACGGTTATTTGACAATTGCCAATGTATCTGACATTGTGTAGTCCTCGTAAGTTTTCAAGGTTTTATCCCTGGAAGAATCTTTATCAATTTCAAAACCCAACACCTCTAGCGCTTCAGTTGTGCTATCAAATACCAGTTTTTGCTCTTTCAGACCGTTATACCATTTGGTTTTAACCAGAACTGGAATAATTAATGGCCCGGCACTGGTAATGATAACTTTCTTACCCTGAGCCTTATTGGTATTGATTATTTCCTCCAAAGCATTCATACCATCTAAATCTATATAGAAGAGGTTTCTGAAGTTTAAGATTACCGTATGCACACCGCTGAGATTACTTAAATTTTCAATATGTGCCTGCGAGTTGATGTAATTTATTTGGCCGGCAAAACGGTACACGACAACATCGCCAAATGGTTTTTCTATTTCATTAAACTTAATAGTCTGCAGTCTGGCGACCATTTTTTTATCCCTAAGTATGCTTATTTCGCACTTAGCTCTGGAGAGATGATTAACTAGAGTTAATAGCGCGATAATTGCCCCAATCAGAATACCGAATATCGGATCTTCCACCAAAGTCACACCCGCAACCACAAATGATAAGACAAAAGCTTTTTTATCATGTTTATAGATGTGCACAAAGTGCTCGGCACCGACCATTTGAATAGCTACGTATACTAGAATTGAAGCTACTACGGCCAAGGGAAGATATTTGAAGTATGGCAAAAATATTAGGGAAATAACGCCCATAAGAATGCAACTCATTGCAGCTGAAATTTTGTGATTAGCGCCACTTTTAATATTGAGCGTTGTTCGAGCAAGAGCAGCCGTGGCTGGTATACCGCCAAAAATTCCCGAGGCGATATTGGCCAAACCCAATCCCATCATCTCTTTCCTTTGGTTAGATTTTGTATTGGTCATGTTGTCCGCTATTTTGGCCGAGATAAGGGTTTCCAATATGGCGATAACGGCGATGGCAAAAGCGGTTTTAAGCAGATTAATGTCGACAAAGTGAGCGGAAAAGTTCGGCATCTGGTAAATCTTTGAGCCGATTTCGCCGAACCTGGTATGCAGGGTTTGAAAATGAGTGTTAATAAATCCGTTTTCAGAAAGATAACCTAAAAACATCCCGATAGGAGCTACAATAATAGGTCCAGGGACTTTGGGTATTAATTTTGAGAAGTAGAAAATTACTGCTATGGCGCTTAAAAACAATATAATTGTTCCAGCATCAAACTGGCCAATATGCTTAAATGACTCCATCACGTTCTGCAAAAGGTGCTTGTGCGTCGGCAAGCCCTTCAGTCCCAGCGCAAAATTCAGTTGGTTTAGCCCTATTATTAAAGCAACGCCTAGTGTAAATCCGTGCATAACGCTTGAAGGAATAAGAACTATATATCTCTCAAAACGTAGGGCAAAAAAAACTATGATGATAGTTCCGCTTACTATTGCCAGCATTGGCAGGGTAGAGTAACCGTAATTTATAGCAAAAGCAGCCAGCATTCCAGAAAGCGCCCCCGTAGGGCCAACAACATTGTAATTGCTCCCTCCAAGTATGGCTGCAATAATTCCAGCCCAAACGGCGGTAATTATGCCCATTATGGGGGAAGCATTGGCGGCTACCGATAATGATACGGAAAGCGGAATGGAAACCAGTGATACAGTAAGTCCTGATTTCCAGTTGTTCTTAACATGTGAAAAAAAACGCATCTTTGTGTGCTCCTTAATATTTGCTGGCTGACAGGGCAAAACCTGCCAGTTTGTGAACAAATAATTCTTAGATTAATAAAATTAAAAAGTTTAGTTTTAATAAACGACCTTTAAAACTAAAGACCAGCTCGGTTAATAAAATCTACCAATGAAACTCTATAGCTGGTAATTAGTTTAACAATGCATTTCGAAGGTAAACTAAATCAAAGCGACCGACTTAGGTCTGGTTGGATTGTACTACAAATGGCGGTAATTATACCCGTCGCGGTACGAGTCGTTTAAGAAAAGGGGGAGATTTGGCGGCTATAGCAGATGATATAGAAAGTGGAATAGAAACCAGTGCTACAGTAAGCCCTGATTTCCAGTTGTTCTTAACATGAAAAAAAAACTGCATTTTCGTATGCTCCTCAATATTTTTTGGCTGACAGATTTGAAACAAATAAATTTCAGATTAATAATTTTAAATAATTCAATATCAATAAACTGCTTTTAAAACAAAAAGACCCACTTATCCAGGAAAATCTACCAATGAAACCACATAGCTATAACTGGCTTAACAAATATATTCCAAAGTTAAACCAAATCAAAGCGACCAGTGAGGTCTGGTTGGATTGTACTACAAATGGCTGTGATTATACCCGTCGCGGTACGAGTCGTTTAAGAAAAGGGGGAGATTTGGCGGCTATAGCAGATGATATAGAAAGTGGAATAGAAACTAGCGATATAGTAAGTCCCGATTTCCAGTTGTTCTTAACATGAGAAAAAAACTGCATCTTCGTGCACTCCTTACTCAGTAGCATACAATATAGAGAATTAAACCATTTAATAAGTACTGTGTATTATATATCAATTTTTAATAACAAAGACAACATCTGACTTATACAAATTATTTAAACACATGTCAAGAAAATATTTCGTTCTTTAAATCAGAGATTATGCTTTTTATCCTTTATTGTATCTGGCTTAGGATGGAATGCGTGATTTATTTTATCAAAAAAATAAAGGCGAACCGAACGCAAGGTTCGCCTTTAGAACGACAATTTAAATTTTGTGTCTGAATTGCCTTTACGGCGGATAAAAACACTATCAACCTAAAATACT
>JACRII010000105.1 GCA_016235875.1 Planctomycetota bacterium | reverse complement strand
CCCAGAGTTGTTTTATCACTGGAAAATGGGATACTGTTGAAGCGTATCAAGAATAACACGAGCCGTATGACGGGAGACTGTCACGTACGGTTCTGTGAGAGGCTTGGGGGTGAAACTCCCCCTTGCCTACTCGGCGGTGAAGATGGAACATGGTAAATGCTTATTATACTACCAAAAACTCCTTGACATCTCATTCCATACCTACTATAAATAAGCCCAGTTTGTAGTATCTGTGTACTCTGCGAAATCCGCGGTTTCAGGTATTTTTGTTGAGCTGAGGTTTGCCATGATACGACAAGTCCATTATTTCGATAAGTCTGGAAAAGAAAACACCGAAAAGTGTGTGGAAATAACGGCGTCGTTAGTTGCCGAAGGCTATAAACACGTAGTCGTTGCAACGACCGTTGGGGACACGGGCGTTGCCATGGCCAGGAAACTCCATGGTAAAGGGGTAAACCTGGTAGTCGTCACACACTCCGCAGGTTACAAAGAACCAAACCATATAGAGCTTCTATCCGAAAACAAGGAAGAAATTTTAAATTATGGCGGAAAGATTTATACCACTACCATCCTCACCCACTCCATCGAGACTGCATTTACCCAGAAATTCAACGGTCTCTACCCAACGATGATCGTTGCCCAGTCCTTGCGCCGTTTTGGTGAAGGAATCAAGGTATGCTGTGAAATTGTCATGGAAGCATGCGATGGAGGACTCATACCAGAACTAGAGGAAGTCGTTGCCGTTGCGGGCACAGGCAGAGGGGCAGATACGGTGTGCATACTAAAATCAGCGGCATCCAAAAGATTCCTCGATCTGAAAGTGCTCGAAATCCTGGCAAAGCCACGATCCTAATAAACACGAACTTTTTGCCTATTTAACAAAGCAGATGATTGAGATAAATCGGATTAGAGGTCATACGCAAAAACGAAAACCAACAGTAAACGTAAAAAATACAATAAAGGAAATTCGCCATAACCCGTTATTCCCTTTAATATCATACCTTAAAGAAAATGATATTCTTTTTGTGACGATTCAGGATGAATTTACTAAACACATTCAAACTTATGAATTTTACTTCAGAAGTGTTGAGCGTTTTTTAAAAAATATGTCGATATCGCGGCGATGGGAAAATAATTGTAAATATGTTTTGAAATATGGAGGCAAATATTCAAAACAACAAAAACTTATTTCAGAAAAACACAAAAAAATGAAATTTTATTTGGAACTCGATTTTTTCAACTGCATTATCTATGCCAGAATACTTATGGATAGAACTATCTCTCTTGCTAGGTACTTCATAGATGAAAAGATTTTGCCGAGTTTTACTTCTTTTAATGACCATAAAAAATATTTTCTTAAGCAAAAAAATATATATGGAAAGCATGAAGATTATGCAAAGTATATTCGAGAAAAAACTGAATGGTTTGATGTACCTTTGAAAGTTATCCGTGATAAATTTTTAGTACATGCTGGTCCCAAACATATGCAGATATTCGGCTGGCCAGATACTTTTAATCTTGATTTAATTGTGCAGCCTATTTCTCAAAAACAAGATTCTCAAAACGAAATTATTATTATAAATATTGTCAATCTTGCAGGAGAAATCAAAACTTTTCTAACTTGGTTTGCTCAATATGGATTAAAATATTTAAAAAAAAGCTACTAACCAGTTACTATATCGGACTGTTACCTGCGCCTAAATAGGCGAGGGTAACAAGCTGCTGAGTTCAGTCGTTAGCCAAGTAGGATGGGTTAAGCGGAGCGAACCCATCGATGCCTTTTTTTGTTGGGTGCGCTTCGCCCCTCGATAAACTCATGACAGGCTTCACAATCCTGCCATACTTTGATATTGTTGAAGTAGGAAGAAACTGCTAATATAAGATTCAGACTTAGTTATAAAACGAAAAGGGAAAAGCTATGCGCTTATTACAGGAAATAAATTAATACAGTCAAGACTCTAAGGAGGAGGTTATGCCGATTGTAAAAAAAAAGACGAAACATCCCTATATTGCCATAAATCCAAAAATTTCAGGGGGACAACCTGTTATTCGTAATACCCGTATAAAGGTGCTAGCTATAGCTATCAGATATGAACTCATGGGAATGAGTGCCGATAGTATTATAGACGAATACCCTCATTTGAGACTCGAACAGGTTCATGATGCTTTGTCCTATTACTATGAGCATAAGGATATGTTTGATAGTAAATTCCGAGAAGATCAATCGTTTCTCATTCAACTAAAAAAACAGTACCCATCCAGACTAAAAGCAAAATAGAATGAAGATTTATGCTGACGAAAATATAGAACGTTCTATAGTTGAAGGGTTACGCAGGCGTAAAATAGAGGTATTCTCAGCAAGAGAACTCGAATATTTAGGCAAACCCGACGAATTTCATATCAAAAAAGCATCTGAAATGAAAGCCGTTATTCTCACCCATGACATTGATTTCCTGAAGATAGCAAGTAGTAAAGATGTTACCCATAATGGAATAATATTTTCGTATCCAAAGAATGTATCTATTGGACAATGCATCAGAGGAGTAGAATTAATTGCAAGAGTTTTAACCGATAAAGATATGAAGAATCATATTGAATTTTTATAAATATCTAATATGAATGTTGTACTGAGGGCTTTGTAGAATAATGTACCCATAAATCTCTCAGACCGGAAGACCCAGGAACTCCTTGAAAATCAATTTATTAAGAGCATGTCAATCCTCGAACCATTAAAAGCCCGAATTAAAGCCACAGACGAGTTGATAGACTAAATCGTTTACCGGCTGTATGGATTAACAGAGGATGAGATTAAGGTTGTTAAGGGTTACGTTTAACCTATTCTATCTTTTTGTATAATTGACACTTGATAACGAATTGCGTTAGTCAAGTAGGATGGGTTTAAGCGGCGGGGTGTTGTCGCGGAGGGTTAGGAATAGTAACAGCCAAATATCACATTGACAAGGTAATGTTACATTGTATAAAATCCAGCAATAACAAACCGTGGATAATGGCTTTCCGTGAGAGTTTTGAGAGACAAAAGGAACTAAATTATAATTTTATTGGGGGGTAATTTATGGGATATGTTCATGCAGAGATAAAGTTAAAAAATCCTCGGTTACCAGATCTCAAAATAATTACAGTTAAAGCAATGGTTGATACTGGGGCTTTGACTTTGTGTATTCCCGATCATATTGCACTTCAACTCAAGTTGGAGATTAATAGCCAGCGTGAAGTAACAACCGCAGATGGTAGGAAACAACTGGTACCTTATGTAGGCCCAATTGAAATACTTTTTGAAAACAGAAATTGCTTCGTTGGAGCATTAGTTTTAGGTGACGAAGTTCTTCTTGGCGCTGTTCCAATGGAAGATATGGATTTAATTATATCTCCAGGTCATAGAAAACTCATAGTAAATCCAGATAGTCCAAATTTTCCCCATGCATTAGTAAAATAAATACCTATAGACCCATCAGTATCTATCGATTATTTCAAGAAATTAAAAATGAAAACAGTCAAGTAGGATAGGTTAAGCGGAGCGAACCCATCAATGCTTTTTTGTTGGGTGTGCGTCGCCCCTCGATAAACTCATGACAGGCTTCACCCAACCTTAGCTAGCAACAATACAAACATAATACTTGACAATTCTACACATCTGTATTAGTATGACCTTAATTCTGGTCAACCCTAATGGAGGTCTATTATTATGAAAACGTTGTCACTATCAGAGGCAAAAATGAAACTGAGTAGTCTGGTCGAAGCGGTTAGCACTACTGATGAAGAGGTGGTAATTACAAAGAATGGTTCACCTGCTGCTGTTTTGGTGAGTCCGGATGAATTCGAAAGCTGGAAGGAAACTATTGCTATTCGTTCAGATTTGCCATTAATGAAAGAAATTGAAGATGGAATAAAGTCGTTAAAAACTAAGAAGGCACGTATATACACCCTTGAGGAACTTTTTAAATAATTTGTTTATACATGAAGAAACCATTGTATAAACTCAAGGTTCCTGATGATATAGCAGAGCTTATCCGCAACATGCATCCACATCTAAAAAAGAAAGTCAGGGCTTCTTTACAAACAATTCTCTCTGTTCCGTATTCAGGAAAAGCATTAAAGGATGGGCTAGCAGGTTTAAGAAGTTTTCGTGTAGGCCGATTCCGGGTAATATACAGGATTTCAGACCAGAAGCTGATTGAAATTGTTGCAATTGGTCCTCGAGAAAATATCTATGAAGAAACTTTCAGGTTGCTTAAAAGAAAATAAATTCATTGCGCACTCCTTTATCCCTTGGGCTGGTTCAATCTTGCAGATTGAACCACACGGTTTGACTGGGCTATGGGCATGAATCAGCACAAACCGTGAATGACGCCAAACGTTTTGATTCAATCGGGGACGATTGAACCAACCGATAATGCTGAATCAGAAGGAACCTCTCACAAGTTAATTTCTCTAGAAACCTCAGCCATGTCGATGATAGGGAGTTTTATGGACTTCTCTGCCAAAAGGGCATCTACGACATCCTGTGGCGCGCTTCGATAGTGTAACACAGCATTTATCTTCAGTGGGGACTTCGTGTCATTAGGAACTAAACAAACAAAATGCTCATCCTTCTGCCCCTTTGGCGGGATGCGATTATCAGAGATGATGTGCGTCGCTGACCATACGTGGAGTGTTGGTTTGCCGTTTTCATCGCCAAACACCGTATGATAAACGATAGAATTAGAATTAATATTCCCTTTTTCATCCACTTTCCCATGTTGATAAACAACCTTGCCATCCGCATCCGTAACAGAAATTTCCAGCCACATTTGCCGCATCTCGGTAAGGCCAGTGGGAAGATAGTGGCCACATCCCGTATTCTTTACGTTTATCTGGAATTTCAGTAAATCGCCCTTTTTCGAAGCCGGATCGACAAGTAACTCCAGGGTCGCAGCATTCTTCAGTCTCTCAACGGCCAATTGTGGCTGAACTTCTGAGTTTGGCGGCAGGGAGATTGAAGTAACGCTTCCACCGACAAAGTAGTGCGTCCATATATGCGGACGTTTTTTACCACCCATGATTTCAGGCGTCGCAAAGCCAGGATTATCGGGTCTATCTGTGGTGGCAGTGCACGGGAAACCCGGTCGCTGCCTCATATGGCAGTCCTGACAATGTACGGTTGTTTTGGGATCAGTTGTATTGTAAGGACCCTGACGCCACTCGGTGTAAGTTTGTTCGATAGGAAGATCATTTCCAGCGTGTGATACATCGTGGCAACCACCACAAAACTCTGAACGTGTATGCAACTCAGAATACTGATTTTTGTGAATGGTGTCGGGGGAATCGTTAAACGGGCCGTATTTTATACCGCCCTCCATCGCCTCAGCGTTACCTGGACTTAAGATGTACGGCGCATTTCCAATACCTGTGGTTGCTCTAACGGAGTGACAAAAATCACAGATAACACCCCCCTTTTCATCATCCAGTGGAAGGTTTACATCGCCGCTGCTGTGTCCAATAGGAAAGTGACAGCGTACACACGATTCTATATTTTTCTTCTGAGATTCCCCTTCCGCAGTTTTCTTCCCAAGATTGTACAGGGCTTGAAAGAGCGGATTCCTCCATGCATTAGCATGTGTGGAACCACTCCACATCTTGAATATCTCCGGGTGACAGGCGCCGCAGGAAATTGGACTGAAGAATTGACTTTTTTTAACTTCACCGGGGACGGTAATAGACTCATCAACAATATTCGCAGGTTTCTTCCCAGGAGGGAGTTTCCACGTAGGCGACCATTCCCTGGGGTCGCTTGCAAAGGACACCCTACAAGAAATAAAAAACAAACTCAGTATTATGGCGAATGCATATCTTGGGTATAAACGCATAAAAATTCACATCCTCTTTTTAATTTTTAATAATTATGATAGTTTACCGTAAAAGGCTCGAAGAACGCAGATCACAACCCCCTAAATCCCCCTTTGTTAAGGGGGACTAAGGGGGTTGTTTTGCGATATCGGCGTTCTCTGCGGTGAGCTGAACTCTTATTGTGAATTATACACAAAAACCATTTGTTAAAATATAAAATTTTCCATAGTTTGGATGACATTTAACCTATTTATTTAAAAAACACAACACAAATAAAAAAGGGGATAGATTTTTTCGTCTATCCCCTTTTCTGAAATGCATAGTGCCTTTATAAAATTTCTAAGTCTAATTACCCGTTCTTACTTTGATTCTTTTTCACCCTTTGCAGGTTTTGTTGATTTTATAGTTGTTTCTCCCTCTAAAACGACATAATCCTTGATCTTCTCAAACTTCTTATCCCCTACGCCGCTTACCTTTTTAATGTCCTCAATGGTTTTAAAGCCCCCGTTATTCGTGCGATAGTTAACCACTTCGGCAGCCAGCTTGGGACCAAGGCCTGGCAACAATGCAATCTGTGCTTCAGTAGCCGTATTTATATTAACCTTTCCTTCGACTTGTTCGACAGAAAAGCAAAACCTTGATTGCAATACAGACCCAATCACTATCGCCAATATAAGCACCCAAAAAGATTTATCTATCATCCGCATAAAATACCCTCCCTATAAAAATATTCAACAAATACCCCCATAAAAAGGCCTTTTGAGAAACACGTGTATAAGCTTGAATTTGCAAAGTGTAAACCACGAATTGAAAAATCATAAAAAAAGACAAATAATTTTCTTAACTACCGAAATCTCCACGGATAACAGGTCACCACCATTTCATCGACGATTTGGAATGAGATACCTGCAGTAAGAAAAACAACACAAAAAAGACCCGGGAGTGAACAATATTGTAGGTTTGGTGCCAATAAAAAAGGACACGCAATTGCGTGTCCTTTCTCTATTTTCAACTTTTTAAGTTTTATGCTATCTTACTTTTTTTTATCCCGTAAGGATTCTATCACCTCATCAACCAGCCCGTACGTCTTTGCTTCTTGCGAGGACATATAGAAATCACGGTCAACGTCTTCTTCGACGCGTTCCATAGGTTGTCCTGTGTGTTTTACAAGGATTTCATTTAAACATTTCTTCATCCTCAGTATTTCTTCCGCCTGAATACTGATATCTGTCGCAGTGCCCCTCATACCACCCCACGGTTGATGGAGCATAATACGTGTATGGGGCAAACCATACCTCTTTCCCTTTGTTCCGCCAGCCAGGAGAATAGCGGCCATGCTATAAGCCTGACCTATACAAAAGGTGGCAACGTCGCACTGGACAAATTGCATCGTATCATAAATGGCCAGGCCCGCCGTAATGGAACCACCCGGTGAATTGATATAAATACTTATTTCCTGATTCTTGTTCTCATTCTGAAGGAATAGTATCTGTGCTATAACCAGATTCGACAGGGTATCCTCTATTGCAGAACCAATAAAGATAATGCGGTCTTTAAGCAACCGGGAAAATATATCGTAATGCCGCTCACCATAGCCCGTTTTTTCAACAACATAAGGCACAAAAAGATTGCCATACGTTTTCATTGATCCTACAGCAGGAAATTCACCGTTTTCTAAATACGATAAAAATTCTTTATACACAAAAACTCCTTTAATTTATTTTTACATCGTTCTCTTCATTCGATGCTATTTAATCTTATTCTTCTATCTTTGCTTCCTTGAGAAGCAAATTTATTACCTTATTCTCACGCATCTCATTTCGCAAATAGGAAAGACTCCCCTGTCGTTCCAACTGTTTGCGAACCCGCGCCGTGTCGGTATTGTACGCACGCGCAATATCAGCGATTCGCTGTTCTACTTCGTTTTCCGTAACAAATACCTTTTCTTTTTCAGCAATATTGTCCATGACAAGAGACGCCTTGAGTTCTCTCATGACGGATTCTGCGGATGCATTTTTAATGTTTTCCGTTTGTTTCTGAATTTCTTCTAAAGGCATGCCCCGTTTTAGCAAATCAAGCTGATGTTTATATACCCGTTGTTCCGTATGATAACTTACAAAATCCTGAGGCAGATCGAATTTTGTCTGCTCTAAAAGGATATCAAGTATCTGATTCCTCATGTCGTCTTCTGCCCAGTTCTTTTTATCAACCTCGATCCGTTTACGTAAATTGGCCTTCAAGTCTTCCAGAGACTCGTAACCCAATGTTTTAGCGAAACTATCGTTCATCTCGGGCATGACCATGCGTTTTATTTCTTTCACCGTAAGTTTCAATTTCGCATCTTTTCCACGGAATTTCTCTTTAGCAAAATTGTCTGATAGCTTTATTTCGACCTCACACTCTTTGCCGGATTTTAGCCCTTCTAATTTTGTAACTAAATCCGGTACTGGTGTATTTGCAACAGCAACACCGCTCTCAACGAGAATTTCCACATCGTCATCTTCTAAAACGACGCTGCTTCCGACCTTTACTTTACAGTCACAAATAATGTGGTCTCCCTTTTTCACACTCCCGTCCTGTACAACGGTTAATTGAGCTTTTCTGAGGCTCATGCCCTGGAGTGCCTTTCCCATATCTTCTTCCGTAATATTCGCTGGCTTTTTCTTTAACTTCAGCCCCTTGTATTGACCCAACTCAAAGGTTGGCCATACCTCTAAAGTCACATCGAAGTTAAGGGGTTGTCCCATCTCCAGGTTTATCTCACCGAATTGGGGATTTCCCACGGGATTTAGTTTATGTTCTTCAATTACTTTTTGGTAGCAATCGTTCACAACCGATTGTTTCACATCGTCCTTTATTTGAGTCCCAAACCGCTTTTCAATCAATTTTCGCGGCGCACGACCCTTTCGGAAACCTGGCAACTCAACCGTATCGCAGACCTCAGCGGTCTTTTTCTCAAATTCACCTTCGATAGTTTCCTTCGGTATTTCAAATTTTAAAACCTTTTTACAAGGACCAGCTTCTGTAATTGTCACATTCATTGTATTGATATCCTGTAATACTTTTTTCTCAAAGATAAAAAAATGGAGCGGGTGATGGGGTTCGAACCCACGACATTCACGTTGGCAACGTGACGCTCTACCACTGAGCTACACCCGCTAATTATTCAACAAAATGTACAATGCGAGGGGGGGGAATTGAACCCCCACGCCGTTAGGCACAAGATCCTAAATCTTGCGCGTCTGCCAGTTCCGCCACCCTCGCCTAATACGGCAATTTATGAACAACCTGGGCGGAATCTCAAATACCCCCTCATCT
>JACRII010000104.1 GCA_016235875.1 Planctomycetota bacterium | reverse complement strand
GGGCAATGTCATTGAATTAAGCTGTTTCAAAACTTTGAGTGTTCATAATTATAATAAACGAGGATTTATAAATGATAGTCAGGGTAATCCAAAGGTAAAGTCAACTTCCTACAGCCCCAAGAGGGCTGTGATAAGATAGCCCAGGGCAACGCCCTGGGAAGAAAAATAAAGCAGAATTAAACCCTGAAGGGGTTATATAATAAGGTATATTAATCCCATAGGTATCGTTCATCATAGTTCACCTGATATGTATTCAGAAACTCCAGGAATTCTTCCTGGAACGTTTTATTTTTGTGATGCTCCTTTTGGTTTTTAATATAATTTATGGCTGCTATCTTACCTGAAAAACCAATCGAAAATGCCCCATAGCCATTTTGCCAATAAAATTTTCCATAATCAGGATCAATTGTTTTAATCCACTTGGATGAACTTTTTTTAACATCTTCAAGTACTTTACTCAAGGAATTTTTTTTTCGATAACGAACATAAAATATGAACGTGGGTTTCGGTCCCGCCGATGATAAGAGCAGGGGAGTCACATTCTTTGAAAACTACTGCCATGTAAGCATGTAATTGCCCCTCAACACATTGATTGATCAAAGGTTGTCTATCTTTAGTGCTAAATATAATGTGAACGAGGATATTTGTTAACGATTGGGACATTATTTCCCCTTCGTTGTTATTACGCTCTTTCAGAGCTTAAAATATGTTGTACTCTTACCCAGGGCGCTGCCCTGGGCTTTCCTATGTGAGCCCTTTGGGCTATCAATATCATTATTGCACCACTCCATCTTTAGGCTTTTACCTAAAATTGAAACATCTTCCCTTAATTCAACGACATTGCCCATCAAGGGAGGGAGAATTAGCTGGCAAGGGCATAATTTACGCTCTGCAAAATAAGACTCAATAGTTGGTTACATTCCCTGTACTTACTTGAGAATTCTCATGGGTTAATTTTACCAATGGTACATTGTCTTCGGGTGTATAAAGCACCTCGTAGACGTGTTTAAACCATGATGAGTGGGAATTGAATATGTCTCTCATTATGGTATTGCGATTTGCTATCCTCGTTTCTATGTTAGAGAAATCCAGATTTGATGTCTGCCATGTCTTGAGAAAATGGTCTTCGAGGATTTCGAATGGCTTCCCATTTGGCTGCATCTGGAATTTAAATACCGGCATATTGTCTCCAATACACAAACCCACTTGATGTTTGCTTGCGCTTCTTCCAAAGGTATATGGCTGGAAATGGGCTGTATTATCTACGATCATCATCCAGCAGATTGGAGTGTGGGTATAAAACCGGACTGTAGCGCTGACATTTGGATAGCTCTGGAGTCTGTCACATGCATGGGTAAAATCGCTGTATAACCTCTGATGAAAGAAGGGGTCTGTGGCCTGAGTATTTGTCCTATCGGTGTTGATAAGCTTTGCAGCCTCACAGGCAGTGCTTTCGAGCAATGTTCTGAAGACTGCTGAATCCTGGAGTGCGTCAAGGAGGAGCAGTTTGACATCAAACCCGCCAGTTATCTTTTCGTTAAGTGTGGGAAGTAATTCATCAAGATGAACGTTCTCGGAAAGGGTAATTCCCAAAAGCCATATCCTTTTCTCCGCATTTTCTATTGCGTCATAGATATCGCCTTTAACATCCTTCCTGGAGCAATAGATATTCGTCAGTCCACAGGTTGACGCTGTTCCGATAAGCTGGTTCGTTGTTTGCAAAGATTTTTCCAGGGAGTTTCTATTCTCATCAATGAGTTGATGGGTAGCCTGCAGGGTTTCTTTTAAAATATTTCTTATATGCCCAAAAATTTCCCACCACAGGTATGCGTATTCCATAATATGAACGCACATTATGGCGCTGAAGACGAGCAGTAAATGCTTGACTATTTCCGGCGTGTTATGCCAGTAGCGTGGCAATAGAATATTTAGTGTTACTGCAGAAACGAAAAAAAAACACGCAATTAACATTCGAGCAAATGGTCTGGGTCTGTCACTCATGATTATTACCTCCCAAGGTAATATAATTTCGGCTTATCAAGGTAACTTTCTACAATATGCTTTAATTGTCCGGCTGAAAAGATTAATTGATTACTTTTTAAAGGACTTCAACCGATAATGATATTGTAAGCCTTAGCATACGCATCTTTTGGTTTTTTATAACTGAGAATCTTTTTATCAGGATACAGGTTGTATGGACTTGGCCGAGAAAGAGCAATAATTACCTTCGTTGATATGAAAACATGGATCCGCTAAGACGGTGCGCATTTATACTGTTTTTAAACCATGCTAATAGGATAGATACGTAATTATTATACTATTATTTATTTAATTTTCAAATTCTTTATAGAGGTTTCGGGGTAATCAAATTTGGTTTTATTAAAACCTTTTCTCTGTGTCTGCTTTTGTTTGTCTTTCCTGGACTTGCTTTTCTTTGTGTATGAGATTTTCCCTGAGGTGTTGTGATGGAAGAAGTTTTGTGGGTTCCGGGACAGGTCTCAGGCTGAGACTGTCAAACCATCCCGCCACATTCCCATGTGTCCAATCCTGCCTGGTTTCAGTGAAGACAGTAATCACATCTTTTGAGGGAATAATCATAAGAGAAAATTCCATCCAGGATGAGATAGTGTTACCGCCAATATATTTTTTATTTATCGTAGTGAATGCAAGCGCTGGATTCCATGAACCATCCAGAATCCCAACAATGGTTACATCTCCAATATCATCTCCGTAAAAAGCCATGTAACCTGTGAAAATATAGGGGGTGTTCACAATAACTTTAACTTCTTGATATAGCCCGCCTCTGGCTGTTCCGTTGCGGCCTACTTGCTGTGTCAGGGCAAAAAAGCCGCTTGTTGCAGGTGGCACAGGAGTGCCAATGTTGCCAGGAATTGCAATGGTCACATGAGTGGGTGATTCTACAGGAGCGCCGTCTCCATCCCATGGGTAGGTTTCCCAGTACTTCCAGCCTGTGATGTCCCCCGTTTCAAAATCCCCATTTTTGAGTAATTCTGCGGCTGGCAAAGTCCGTAATACGAATAGGCTGAAGATTAGGATCAGTAAAATATGCCTCATACCATTAAAACCGCTGATTAAAAAAAGTTTTGTGACCTTTCGTGTATTTCGCGGGCAGTAGACGCAGTTACCGAAGGCCAAATTTAATGTACAGGAATTTCAAACTATTATTCCTCCCCCTTGATGGGGGAGATTAGGTGGGGGTGAAAGAAACAAGCCGATCACCCTCCCTTAGTCCCTCCCATCAAGGGAGGGAAAATTTGTATTTGTAAGTTACCGAAGGCCGAATTCATTTTCGTTTTGGTTTTAGTTTTTTATAGATTGTGTATTCCTCATCCGCCTCTTCTTTCATGTCTTTTTTGTCATAAACGATACTGAGATTAAAATGGGCAATGGCGCAACCCGGGTCTGCTTCAATGGCCTTTTTGTACTCTTCTATTGCTTCGTCATACATTCCCTTTCTCAGGTAGAGGTCGCCGACTTCGTTGTGCACAT
>JACRII010000103.1 GCA_016235875.1 Planctomycetota bacterium | reverse complement strand
TTCGAAAACATACCCTTTATCTTTTTTCTTTATGTCCGTACACCTAATATGTGCCTGGGAGCTAAAACCAAAGCCTACGGTTTTCCCTTTAAAACAGCTGGCAATTTTAGCACACCATGAATTATCGGCATTATATACAAATACTCCCCCCTTGCTGAGGTTTTCTAATATTTCTGCCTTTGCCTGTGCAACTCCTTCGATACTTTTAAGACCTTCCAGGTGCGTTTTAGAAATGTTAACAATTACTGCTACGTCAGGAGCGCCAATCTCAGACAGACGTCGAATTTCACCAGGAGCATTTGTACCCATTTCCAGCACACCATATCGATGTCTATTTTCTATTTCAAATATTGTCACCGGTACACCAATGAAATTATTGAAGCTTTTCTGTGATTTTGCTGTAGGACCAAAATGGGACAATAAATGATACGTCATTTCTTTGGTAGTGGTTTTACCGTTACTTCCGGTAATACCGATAATCGTTGTATTCAATTTTTGACGATAATATCTTGCCAAATCTCCTAACGCAGTCGTGGTGTCTTTTACCCGAATTACCGAGAAATTTTTATGTGCCGGCTCTATTTTAATTTCATTTGAAATAACAGCTCCCACAGCGCCTGTGTTCATTGCATGCAGGACAAACTGGTGACCATCGCAACGCTCTCCTTTGAGTGCAAAAAACAAATCTCCCGGCTTAATAGTTCGACTGTCCGTAGATATGCCCCTTATTTTTGTGTCTGTATCGCCGGATATTATTTGTCCGCAAAAGGCTTTTACAATCTCATCAAGGGATAGGATTTCCATTTTATTACCCTTACCTTATTAACTGTGTAATGCCATATTATTTTCTAAGGTTTGTATCACAACTTCACGATCATCAAATGGAATCATGGTATTTTTTAATATCTGGTATTGTTCGTGACCCTTTCCAGCAATGACTACAGCATCACCCCTTTTCGCTTCCCTAATGGCCTCTTCAATGGCGATTTTTCTGTCGGGTTGTACCCGGCAAGAAGCGTTTTTCTTTATTCCTTTTTGAATCTCATGGATAATTTTCAGAGGATCCTCTGAACGGGGATTATCACTTGTTATCCAGAAAAGGTCTGAATACCTTTCTGCAATGTGCCCCATCTTGGGTCTTTTCTTTCTATCTCTGTCTCCACCGCATCCAAAGACCAATATGATGCGTCCTGTTGTTGTTGCACGGATAGTACTCAGAATAGTCTGTAACGCCTGGTGTGTGTGTGCAAAGTCAACATAAATGTGGAAATCCTGCCCGTAGTCAATCTTTTCCAGACGTCCGGGCACTCCGCTTAAAGATTCAATACCGGTTTTTACCGTGTCGATTTTAAAACCTAGCGCCAGACCATTTGCGGCAGCAGCCAATGCATTATAAACGTTATGTTTACCTACCAGATTTATGGTGATTATGTTTTTGCCCCAGGGGGAATTTAATAAAAATTGTGTTGTATCGGCGTTCATATTTATAATTTCTGCTGTTACATCTGCTTTCTTTCTTTTTATACCATACCATACTACTTGTGATTTCGTACACTCAGCAAAATGTTTGCTGGCATTATGGTCGGCATTGAGTATAGCAAATGCATCTTTACGTAGCTCTTTTACCAGTTTGAGTTTTTCTGTTCTATAATTTCTTATGTTTTCATGATAATCGAGATGTTCAATAGATAAATTTGTAAAGATTGCTGAACTAAAACGGACTCTATCCAGTCTGTGCTGTGAGAGGGCATGAGAGGATGCCTCAATTACGGCGTATTTTATGTCTGACTTAAGCATCTCGGAAAGATAACTCTGAATTTCAACGGATTCAGGGGTCGTTTCTTGAGCCGGTATCACTCTGTCCCCTATTTGATATTGAATTGTACCAATCAGTCCTGTCTTCTTGCCGGAGGCTTCAATTATTGACTTTGTGAGAAATGAAGTTGTTGTTTTTCCATTCGTTCCTGTAATACCGATTACCGTCATTTTAGAAGAAGGTTCACCATAAAAATGGTTGCTAAGAAACGCCAAAGCCTTGCGGGTATTCGGTACAACAATTTGTGGTATCCGTGGAGTTATTTCTATCCTTTTTCCTACAACAAGAGCAGCAGCATCTTTTCCCGATGCATCAACAATAAAGTCATGCCCGTCCAACTTATGACCTTTAATGGCAACAAATACATAACCCCCTTTTACCTTTTTGGAGTTATGTGTTATTCCACAAACATCTTTTTCAACATAATCATAAGATTGGTGTTCTTTTAAACAAGAACAAAGTTCACTTAATTTCATGCCTATTGGCACATCTCCTCCAAAACGGTGCTTTTTCTCTCGTATGAAAAATAATTTATTTCCAATGATGCATCGAAGCCCTGTGTCTGTCCTCCTGCTGGCTGAATAATCCGTTCGTAAAAACGTCTTGATTTGTTAATTTTATCAATTTCTTCAGCATATTCTTTCAAAAGTCTATTGAGTGTTTCCGTGTTATTGGTTCTCGCCATTTCTAACTCTTGTTCAGTAGCATACAGACTGTACCATAAAATGAAATTCTGTTTTTCAATTTCTTTATTCGTCATCTTTATCCCCTCCTGTTCCATTAACAGGTATTATATTAAAAATACTTTATCACATAATTTCATGCATTTTCAAGCCATTTAAATCGCTCATCACCTCCTTTCAACAAGTGTATAATAGATCACATTATTGCATTGCTATTTGAAATTTTGAAGGTTCTACACCGAGATAAAGGAGTGAACGCTTAATAATTTCTCCCACAACGGGAGCTGCAACAGTGCCGCCATAATAAGCGCCATTTCGTGGCTCATTAATCATAACTAACGCACAAATACGAGGATGCTCTGCGGGTGCGTAGGCGATAAAAGAGCCAACATATTTTTCATGAGAATACCTGCCGCCTTCACCATAGGCTTTTTGCGATGTGCCCGTCTTTCCAGCAACATCGTATTCCAGCAGGTTTGCATTCTTCCCTGTGCCTTCAGTAACGACTTTCATCAATATAGGGTTCATTATATTACGCGCAATGTTCGAATTAATTACCCGTCTCACGGGTTGCAGACTTTGAAATTCTTCTTTTGTTGTGCCGTCGTTATTTATCGTTGATTTTATTATTGTTGGTTCGAGCAAAAGCCCCCCATTTGGTATGCTACAAAAAGCGGTAATAAACTGAAGCGGAGTAACGGCTATCTCGTGTCCTATTGAAATAGAGATGAGAGAGTATTTTTTTGACCACTGTTTTAAAGGACGAAAGATACCTCCAATTTCTCCCGGCAACTCAATCCCCGTTTTTTCCCCAAAATTAAATTGCTCAAGATATCGATACATTTTTTCATTTCCCATAAGCATACCTAACTTTGCCATTCCTATATTACTGGAGTAAACAACAATTTCAGAAACAGTAAGATTGCCATACCCTCCATGAGTATCATGCAGAATCCTGCCTTCTATTTCACAAGCTCCATTATTACAAAAGAGAACATCGTCGGGCTTCACCAGACCCTCGTCGAATATACCTGAAATTACAATGGGCTTCATTATCGATCCGGGCTCATAACAATCGGTGATAGCCAGATTCCTTCTACTGCCAGGAAGATACTTCTTAAAATGATTAGGATCATACGTAGGATAATTGCACATAGCCAGCACCTCACCCGTCATCGGGTCCATTACAATGGCTGTTGCTGAGGTTGGTGTCCATTTATTATAGGCAATTTCCAACTCTTCTTCAGCGAAACGCTGAATGTTAGCGTCAATCGACAGCAGCACATTATCTCCATGCTTCGGCATTTGTTCCTCTGCATCGGGTGTGATAATTTGACGTTGAAGCGCATCCCTGTTAATCAATTTGTAGCCTGGCACGCCGGATAATACGCTGTCAAATGCCAGCTCGGCGCCTTCCAGTCCCTTCTCGTCAACATCAGTAAACCCAAGGATATGACTGGCTAACTGTTGATTAGGATAGAATCGGTGATACTCGTATTTAATATAAACACCTTTGAGAGACAATTTCGCGACTGCGTTAAGTTCTTCATCACTAACCTTCCGTTTAATCCAAACAAATCGCTTGTCTCGATTAAGTTGTTTTAGTAATTTTGATGAATTAAGTTTTAAGAGTCTGCTTAACTGATATACAATAGTGGAGATGTCTTCAATTTCTGCAGGATCGACATAAACAGATCCTACCTGTAAAGATTCGGCAAGTTTAATTCCATTTCGATCTAGAATTGAACCTCTTCTGGCGGGTAATTCAATCTTTTTGCATTGCTGCGCTTTTGCTAGTTTAACATATTTCTCATGATCAGTAAGTTGAATACGCCCCAGATGAACAGCGAGCGCAATAAACACCATGATGAGAAAAACACCTATAATATTTGCCCAAAATTTATGTTTCTTTAAAGGTAGCATGTTGGCAATTCCGTAAAGTTACGCTAAACTAAAACATTAAATATGAACAAATTTACGAACGCTTTCGAGATAAAACATCATTACCCCGAAAGCGTTCGGGAGGAGGGCACAACAGAAACTACTCTTATATTATTAATATAAGTTTTAATTGTGTAATGAACAGCAATTTAAAATTTGATCTTTTTGGGTATATAAGTCTTTATTCAAGCTCGTTTTCTGTGATTTAGCCACATTCTCTTGGAACTTTGCCTGTCCCAGCATAATAATTCCTGACGTTGCGTCTTGTGGAACAAGGGGCATTTTTAGTGATTGTATTTTATAGACAATAATTTGTGGTGATTTAAGCCGATTAACATGGTAGTTCAATTTTCTGTTTTTTTCTGATAATTCAGTACAATTTTTCTGGAGTTTGGCTACCTGATATCCTGATTCTATAATCTTATTTCTTTCCCACACCAGAAACATTGCCATAATGATAGCAATAGTAAACACTAACAATATTCTTGATACACCCATATCAAATCCTTTCCGCTGCCCTGAGTTTTGCGCTGCGACTTCTTATATTTTCCTCTATTTCGGCCTCACGAGGAGTTATAGGCTTTTTTGTAAGCACTTTGAATATGTTTTGTTTTGCCTTTTCAATAAATTTATTTTTTACAATTCTGTCCTCCAGAGAATGAAAACTGATAATCACAATGCGTGCGCCTATTGCCATATAGTTATAGATTTTATCTAAGAAGATTTCTAAATTATCCAGCTCTTTATTCACAGCAATCCTCAGCGCCTGGAATACTCTTGTTGCGGGATGTATCTTGCTTTTGCCTCTTGGTACGACTCGTTCGACGATAGCAGCTAACTGTCTTGTTGAGGTAATACCTACCCCCTTTTTTTCTTTTAGTATTGCCCTCGCAATTCTTCTCGACCACCGCTCTTCTCCGTATTTCCACAATAATTCTGCTAACTCCGTCTCGGAAAGCCGCCGAATTAAATTTTGTGCAGTAATGCCGCGCGAACGGTCCATTCTCATATCCAACGGGGCTTCTTTCGCAAAGCTGAAACCACGATCTGCCTGATCAAACTGCAGAGAGGATACTCCCAAATCAAGTAACACACCGTTAACCTTATCAACTTCTGCCTGACGCAATACTTCATCGATATCAGAATAATCTGCATGATAAAGCTTAAATTTACCTGTTGTTTTTGATAGAGCTTGCTTAGCAGTCTGCAATATTTCCATATCTTTATCGGTACCAATCAAAAATCCATCGGGTTTGATTTTGTCCAGTATTCCGCTCGCATGTCCACCGCCTCCTACTGTACAATCCAAAATTGTTTGTCCTGACTGCAGATTCAAGTAATCAAGCACCTCATCAACCATTACGGGTTTGTGCAGAGGCGTATCCGTTATGTCATCCATTTTTTATCATTCCAGGTACCATGGTATAGATTCTTCTTGTCAAATTTCAGGGAGAAAATTACCCGATTGAAAATAAATCCTCTGCTATCTCTTCAAATCCCTTGTCATGTTCTGCCTCGTAATTCTGCCAATTTTTCTCATCCCAGATTTCAATACGGCTGCTGACTCCGACAATTACAACATTCTTTTGAATCTTAGCAAGTTCTTTCAAATATTGCGGAATTAAAATGCGCCCTTGTTGATCACTATCTGGAATTTTTTGCGCCTTAGAAAAAAAAAGGCGCTGGAATTGACGCGCCTTTTTGTTTGTAAAAGAGATTTGTTCTATTTTCGATACGACTTTCTGCCACTCACTGGGGGTATACATGAATAGACACTCGTCGAGTCCTCGAGTTACGAAGAATCCTTTTCCTTCCGTCTTCACGTCAATACTATCTCGAAGAGGAACTGGTATGGCCAGTCTATTTTTGTCATCAATCGTGTGATGGTACTCGCCAGTGAACATTGTCATTTCTCCCCACTTGTCCACACTTTTTACCACATACGGCTATGACAATATACTTTTTTATTTATTTGTCAAGAAATATTTTTGTTGTTATTTTAAGCACAAATCAGTTGGATTTATTTGCTATCGTAATCGTTGTACTATTTGTTTTTATAAATACAATATATTGTGTTTTTCTTGTTATGATATTTTTCAAAATATATTTATAAATTATTTTTAAATTCACAAATTGTATAAATCTGATATTATTTTTTAATAAGGTATTGTATTTTTAAATAGCTGATGCACAACAGACACGGAGCTTGTGGAAATTTATACCAAACTATCCGATTACGACTATAATCTTCCAAAGGAGTTCATTGCCCAACAACCACTTGAAAATCGTGACGATTCCAGGTTATTGGTACTCTATCGAAATACGGGCAGGATAGAGCACCGGAAATTTTATGAAATTACAGATTATTTTTCGCCAGGGGATTTTTTGGTCTTGAATGATACAAAGGTACTTCCTGCCCGTTTAACGGGGAATAGGATTGGCGGCGCTTCAATTGAATTATTATTCATTGAGGAGATAGGAGAAAATCGCTGGAAGGTATTAATAAAGTCAAATGCAAAATTGAAAGCAGGCGAGGAAATCTATGTCGACAACAATAGTATCTCTGCAAGGCTGCTCGACAGGACTGAAGGTGCATGGCTTATTGAATTTAATAAAAAAAATAATACCGTAAAAGAACTCCTTCATCGAATTGGAGGAATGCCTCTTCCTCCCTATATAAAACGCGCCAAGAATCAAGACACATTATTTTCTTTAGACAGAGAAAGATATCAAACCGTATTTGCTCAAAAAGAAGGAGCAATCGCTGCCCCTACGGCAGGCCTGCACTTCACCAAAGATACACTTGAGAAGGTACAGAAACGTGGGGTAGAAACCGGGTTTGTTACATTACATGTTGGTTTAGGCACGTTTTCACCCATCAAAACAGAAGACATCCGTGACCATCTTATGCACAAAGAATATTATGAATGTTCTAAAGAGATTATCCAGGGGATAAAGAGGGCAAAAGAGCTGAATCGACGTGTAATCGCAACGGGGAGCACTTCCTGCCGTGTTCTCGAGACGATTGCCGGAAACGACAATTCATCGCAACTCTGTGGTTGGACAAACTTATTTATATATCCTCCTTATAATTTTCAATATGTCGATGTCTTGCTTACAAATTTTCATCTTCCCAAAACCACCTTATTAGTAATGGCCTCTGCCTTTGCCGGAAGAGAGAACATCCTGAATGCTTATGAAATAGCCAAAAATGAAGGCTATCGATTTTTCAGTTACGGCGATTGCATGATGATTATTTAGAAAACAATTATCTTGATGAGTGGAAAATCTATGGGGGAAAACACCATTTCTTTAACACCGAATGCGAGATTAGTGCTTGGGAAAAGGTATTTAAAGAAAGACGCTGCGGGCAATCCTATTGAAACGCCTGAAGATATGTTCCGGCGAATAGCTAAAAACGTTGCATCGGCAGATTTAATTTACGATAAGAAGGCTGATATTATATCCCTTGAAGAACAATTTTACGATCTTTTCATTAACCTTTTTTTTATGCCAAACTCTCCCACCCTCATGAATGCGGGAAGAGACCTTCAACAATTATGCGGGTGTTTTGTACTTCCTGTAGAAGATTCTATTGAGAATATTTTCGAAACGGTAAAACAAGCTGCGATAATCCACAAAAGCGGTGGAGGCACGGGTTTCTCCTTCTCTCGAATTAGACCAAAAAACGACTGCGTAAGCACATCCGGTGGTTTTGCCAGCGGTCCTCTATCCTTTATAAAGGTCTTTAATGAGGCCACAGAGGCCATCAACCAGGGAGGATTCAGACGGGGCGCAAACATGGCCGTGTTGCGTGTAGATCATCCCGATATCCTGGGTTTTATCCATTCCAAACAATTCGAAGGTATCTTGACAAATTTTAATATATCCATTGGGATTACCGATGCATTTATGCAAGCTGTAGAGGGAAATCAGCCCTTTCCACTGATCAATCCTCGAACAAGAGCGGTGGTAAAAACCATACACGCAAAACAGCTTTTTGATCAAATTATACATTCCGCTTGGGAGAATGGTGAGCCGGGCATCTTGTTCCTGGACACCATTAACGCCGCCAATCCCACTCCGCTTCTTGGAGAAATAGAAGGAACTAATCCATGTGGAGAACAACCACTGTTACCCTTCGAAGCGTGTGTTCTTGGGTCTATCAATCTTTCGAAAATGGTTAAACTAACTCATGGAGAATATGAAATTGATTGGATTCGCCTTGAAACAATAATACAACTTGCCGTACACTTCCTGGACAATGTTATCGATGTGAATAAATATCCGTTACCCCAGATCGAACATCTGACAAGGGGAAATCGGAAAATAGGCTTAGGCGTCATGGGACTCGCCGATTTGTTAATAAAATTTGGTATTTCATACAATTCCGGGGAAGCAATTCTTTTTATCGATAAACTCATGTGTTTCTTGTCTCAAAAGGCAAATGAAGCATCAGTCAAACTTGCCGCCAAACGCGGTGTCTTCCCGAATTATCAGAAAAGCATTTATGCTCAAAAGAACGAACCGGGATATAGAAATGCAACACGGACAACTATCGCGCCAACAGGCACTATCAGTATCATCGCAGATTGTTCCAGCGGCATTGAACCCTTATTTGCGATTGCGTACAAGCGCCATGTTTTGGTAGAGGAGGGACTACCCGAAATAAACTCTTACTTTTTGGAAATTGCAAAAAAACGGGGTTTTTATTCAGAAAGACTTATTGAAAAAGTCTCAAAGGAAGGATCGATACAAAACCTTGATGATATCCCGGAAGACGTTAAAAAGGTATTTATAACTGCCAGAGATGTCTCACCGGAACAGCACGTAAAGATACAAGCAGCCTGCCAGAAATATATTGATAATGGTGTTTCGAAGACTATCAATTTCCCGAAAAATGCTACAGCCGGTGACGTTGAAAAGGTCTTTTTATTAGCTTATAAAAGTGGTTGTAAGGGCATTACCGTATATAGAGACAAAAGCCGCATATCACAAGTTCTTTCAGTAGAATGCACCTGTGCAAAACAGTTTATAAACAACAATTTCTCTGAACCACGGCCTTAATGCAGCACTGCTAATATTTCTTGTGATTCTACCGGTTCGACAATAAAATTATCCGTGCCGCTTACTAAAAAATCACAGCGTTCCTGAAGGTTTTTAGAAATTACAACAGTCTCGATATTGGGAAAATCCTTTTTTATATTCAGGAGAAGTTGACATCCCTCCCGGCCAGTAATTTCTGCATCCACAATAATAAAGTCAATTTTATATCTTTTTAAAACAGTAAGTGCACGTGCCGTATCATCCACAAAATACAATTTTAATCCCTTTTCTTTTGATGCGCTACATAAGAGATTTTTAAGGACCTCTTTTCTACTCAGCACTAATATATTAAGGCCATCTAACCGACTCTTTTTGAAGTCGACACCAAACATACTTTTGTACAACAACTTCTTCTGTACTGATTCTAAAATAATATTAAACTCTTCGTCATTAAAGTTTTTTGTAAGATAATTATTTACTCCCAATGATAAAATATTTTTCCAATCTTCAATAGTATCTATCTCGACTATCAATCCCACGTTTGGAAATTCCATTTTAATGTCTTTTAACAACTCAAATTCATTAATTTTGGCGGTATCTATGTCTGAAACAACGATGTCGAATTTGTTCTTCCGTAATAATGCAATTGCTTGTTGTTTTTGACTAACTTTGTGAACAACGTATCCCTGTTTTAATAAGAATTCTTCCAAACGTTTGGACAGCGCCTCTTTAATAGACACAACTAAAATCCTGGTTTCTCCCTTTATAGCCAGTCGTTTGTTAATAAGTGTCCGGTTTTCTTCCTCTTTCGCTAATTCTACCACTCTCTCACTCTCAATTGACTGAGCGCCAATATCATATTTGAGACCCGTAGGTGTCGGAAACTCAGCTACCCTTCTTATTTCAACATAAACTTTCTTTTGAGGATTTTTATAAACATGTCCAGACACCATTGTGGGCGGCAATTGAAATGTCACTACCAATATGTCAGAAGGCGTGAATGATTGATTGGTTATAAACCGTAACCCTCGTTTAGAAATGTCCTTTATGGTTATTAGCGCATCCTTCGACGCTTCGGATTCTTGTTTTTTTACAACGGAACAAACTCCTTCAAGTTCCATATCAAATCTTTTATCCCTGCGCCGTTCCTCAATTTTAATAGGCTCCTCTGGCGGAAATATTACAATCGGTTCTTCAGTCGTTGTATGCAGTGTTTCTAAGGTTTGAATCAAGTCCGTTACGAAGCATTGCGCCTTTTTAAGTTCATCAAGCGGTAATTTTAGAAGCGGTTCTTTCCAGGATTCGACTTGCATGATGTTTTCCGTAATAAACTATGTTTATGTAATTGTTTGTTTAGAAATTTTTACTTCGTCCGTTCAAGGTTGTATCAACTTGTTAGTTTTTCCTTCAAATACATTTGAACCTTTTTCCCATCCGCTACGCCACCGTATTTGCCCATAATAAGTTTCATCGCCGCCCCCATTTCCCTGGCAGTGAATTTATTTGTTTCGATGACCTCATGAACAATTCTTTTTATTTCGTCATCTGACAATTGCTTGGGCAGATATTCCTCAACAATTGCAATCTCGCCATTCAGCTCTTTTACTTTATCCGGCAAATTGAGCCTCTCGTACTCTTCACGCGTCTTGTTGAGTTTCTTGTAATATCCACGAACGACCTCCACGTAATCTATCTGATCCTTGGGTTTCCCTGATGTATTTGCTATCTTAATGTCGGCAAGTATCATGCGCAACACGGACGTCCTTAATTTGTTCTGCGCCTTCATGGAAACCTTCAGATCTTCCGTTATCCGTTCTTTCATGTCCATAGCTTACTCCTCTTTAAATGAATATCCGCCCACCTTGTGACCACAGTTAGGACAATACAAAGGTGTCTCCTGGTAATACTTTCCACAATATTTACAAGGGGTTAAGATTTCTATCGGCTTAGCCTTCCTTGCCCTTACAAACAAATAAAGGGGCAAGAATACAATCATCAGTAAAAACACGCCCAGCATCCAACCAACGGCCGGAAGGGTTTTGTATCCTTTATTCTTTGCATCTATATATACCCAGACAGCTACTGCAGCGGCAATAAGTAATCCAATAAATCTCATAAATGTATCCTTTCAAATTTTAGTAGAAAATATAACACATACGATGCATTCAGTCAATCAATTATCCTAACACAAGCAAATTTGAAAGGTTTCAATCCACGCCCCCGTGCGAGGGGCGACATATTATTGCCGGATTGATCGCTTTGGCAAACTTCTCAGCCAGATCAGCGACTTCCGTAAGATGTATATCCAGCGTCTGCCATTTTTCTTCCGGCATATTTTCCAAACTATGCGCATAATATTTTGTCATCTTGAATACTTCCCCAAATCATGCCACAAACCCGCCCAATAAGCCCGGTCTCTGGCACTTAATTTATTGTCATATTTTTTGGAAAGTGTGGCAACTTCTTTTAGATGGTCACTAAGCCTGTGTCTCTGACCTTGTGAATTTATGGAATGGGCGTAGAATTGTTTCATGATGGGAAGATCCTTTCCTGCACGACCAAACAATGGAGTCCTCCCCCTGTCCCCCTCCAGAGGGGGAGAAAGGGGGAGGAACTAAAGACGGAAATTCCTATACCTCAATGATACTTCGGCCTGGCTTTAATCGGGATTCTACTCCAAATGAAATGCCTCCGCAACCAAAATAACCTTCATTCTGACACGGAAGGATACATGCTCTGTCTTTGATATTATGTTTGATGCGAGTCCGGAGTTTTTTGAAAAGCGCCAATAGTTGAAAACGCTTTGTGACAGAACGTAGGGACAATTCATGAATTGCCCCTACATTGCGTGATAACACCGTCATTACAGGAATTTTTAAAAAACCAGATTGTTACGAAAAAAATTATTCTTGAAAGAATCTTTCCTTTTTGTAGAATAACTGAAGATTTTAGATTCCTGTACTGAGTTAAATCGAAGTATATGATTTCGGATTTACAATTTTTTTTTATCTAAAGGGAGAAACTTATCATGAAATACATATATACCGCCGAAAACTGCCCAAAATGCGAGATTTTAAAGAAAAAATACAAAGTTGAAGGTGTGC
>JACRII010000002.1 GCA_016235875.1 Planctomycetota bacterium | reverse complement strand
GGCGTCACAACGGACGACATGTCCGCAATGACGTCTTGATTGTACCGCAATCCTTGAAATGGTTTTATAATAGCCATGTAAAATTTATGATTTGAGATTTGCGATTTACGATTTTAAATCCAAAATCTAAAATCGTAAATCCAAAATATTTAATCCTGACCTGTCCAGGTTAAGTGCCTTCCTCCCATGACGCGAGATATTTCACCTGTTCCTGGGTAAGGGTATCAATCGTAATGCCCATAGATTTCAGTTTCAGACTGGCTACCCACTGGTCTATCTCTTTCGGCACATCATATACCTTCGGCGAAAATTTACCCTTATTTTTCATTACATACTCGGTGGATAGCGCCTGGGTGGCAAAACTCATATCCATCACACAGGCCGGATGGCCTTCTGCCGCCGCAAGGTTGATAAGACGACCTTCGCCCAGCAGATAAACCGATTTGCCATTCTTGAGCACATATTGATCAACAAAATTACGAACTGATTTATTGACTTTCGTCGCTATGGATTCTAAAGCCTCAATGTCAATCTCCACATTAAAATGGCCGGAATTACAAACCATCGCCCCGTTTTTCATGGCTTCAAAGTGCTCTTTTCTGATAACGTGGATATTCCCTGTCAGAGTGCAGAATAAATCACCAATCCTGGCTGCTTCGCTCATAGGCATTACCATGAACCCGTCCATAGCGGCTTCCAAAGACTTAATTGGATCAATCTCAGTAACCACCACGTTCGCACCCATGCCTTTTGCCCGCATGGCCAGTCCTTTCCCGCACCATCCATAACCGACAACAACAAATATCTTACCCGCCAGCAGTGTGTCTGTCGCCCGGATAATTCCATCAATGGTAGATTGTCCGGTTCCGTAACGATTGTCGAAAAGGTGTTTTGTGTCAGCGTCGTTCACAGCGACGACAGGGATCTTCAGTGACCCGTCTTTCTCCATAGCCCTTAACCGTATCACACCCGTGGTCGTTTCTTCCATACTTCCGCATATTTGCGGAATGAGTTCCTTTCTCTCTTTATGGATAGCAGAAACCAGGTCGGCGCCGTCGTCCATCGTAATGGTTGGTTTATGGTCAAGCGCCGATAAAAGATGTTTGTAATACGTTTTATTGTCTTCACCTTTGATAGCAAAGACAGGGATACCGTAATCCTTAACGAGAGAGGAAGCAACATCATCCTGCGTGGACAAAGGATTTGAGGCACAAAGAACAACGTCAGCTCCACCCGCCTTGAGCGTCCTGACCAGGTTTGCCGTTTCCGCTGTTACGTGAAGGCAGGCAGACATCTTCGTCCCCTTTAATGGCTTTTCCTTTTCAAATCTCGCCATTACCTGCGCCAGGACGAGCATATCATTACTTGCCCATTCAATGCGTTTCTTGCCGCCTGGTGCAAGGTTTATATCTTTTATATCATAGTTCATGAATTCTCCTTTTCTCTTCTAAAAAACTTTGCTGCCTAAAATCTTCAGATATTTACCGTAAAATTCAATAAAAATTTCCTTATCATCAGGAAGCCAATTCATCCCATTCTTTCTATATAGTCCTTTAATACACGTTCTTTCATTTTTCTGAACTTGCTGGTTTCCCAGTATTTCTTAAGGCACCGAAGCTGAAACTCGACCATTTTGAGATAACTTTTATAAGCCATCAGCTTGCCCTTTTTTACCACTTGATATAACAGCAGAGGAGACGCCTCATTTAAAAAGGCGACATCTATCCGTTCGGTTTTAAAAAAATCAATAATGGTATTACAAACACTGTTTTTATCATATCGTATGCTCTCAAAATAGATACCTATATCAATATCGCTATCTTCACGAAAACTATCAGAAAGAACGGAACCAAACAGAAAGATTATATCTGCCCCGATAAGTTGCATCAACTTTTCATAATCTTTTTTAAGAATTGCATCTTTTGTCAGCATTTTTGTAAAAACTTAGTCCACCGCAGTCGTCGTAACGACGGCGGTGAACTATCGTTCTCTTTAAACGCCTGCGGCCTTTCGCAAGGCATCCACCATATCCGTCTTTTCCCAGGTAAATGAATCCTCTGAGCGTCCAAAATGGCCATGTCTGGCGGTAATCTTGTAAATTGGTCTTCTCAGTTTCAGCCGATCAATAATACCTCTAGGCGTCATATCGAAGACCTTTTCACAAATTTGGGTGAGTTTCTCATCAGAAACCTTGCCCGTTCCTTCCGTTGTGATATGGACAGCAAGTGGTTTTGCAACACCGATGGCATAAGCCACCTGTGCCTCGCATCGATCTGCAAGACCAGAGGCTACCACGTTCTTTGCAATGTGTCTGGCTGCATAGCAGGCGCTTCGGTCGACCTTCGTTGGGTCTTTACCAGAAAATGCACCGCCACCGTGACGACCCCAGCCGCCGTAAGTATCCACGATGATTTTTCTCCCCGTTAAACCACAGTCTCCCTGAGGACCACCAACTACGAAACGCCCCGTTGGATTTATATGATAAATCGTTTTGCTATCCAATAAATTTGCGGGGATTACCTGCTTTGCAACTTTTTCAATCATGTCGGCCTTAATCGTTTCGTATTTTACATCAGGCGCATGTTGGGTAGAAACAACTACGGTATGCACCCGGACAGGTTTGTGGTCTTCATATTCCACCGTTACCTGTGATTTTGCATCAGGACGTAAATATTTCAACGTTCCATTTTGCCGTAACTCGGCATGTTTTATAATAATCCGGTGAGCCAGCATAATGGGAAGCGGCATCAATTCCGGCGTGTCGTTGCACGCATAACCAAACATCATACCCTGATCGCCTGCACCTTGCTCTTTATGGAGACCTTCACCTTCGGTTACTCCTTGTGAGATATCAGGGGATTGTTTTCCAATACTGGTAATGACCGCACATGAGTTATAATCAAACCCCATCGAGGCGTCAGTATAGCCAATTTCTTTTATTGTATTCCTTACGATATCAGGAATGTTTACATTCGCCTTTGTGGTAAATTCGCCTGCTACAAAGGCTACTCCGGTAGTAACCAATGTCTCACAAGCCACCCTGCTCATATGGTCTTGCTCAAGCATTGCATCCAGTACGGCATCAGATATCTGGTCAGCAACCTTATCTGGATGTCCCATAGATACTGATTCTGAGGTAAATAAATGCCTTCCTTTCTTCATACTGATACTGTCCTCTCCTTCAATAAAATTTTCCTTAATACGTTTAAATTACGCTCGGTAGCACCCCTTTGTTTCACTACGACAGATTGTGCTCTCTTCCCTAATTCCCGGGCTTCGTACGGATGCTCCAATAAATACATCAACTCGTTCAATAGCGACGATTCATCCTGGACAATTTTTATGGCATCAGCTTCTTTCAGTAACTGAACCTCCTCATTAAAATTAAAGGTATGAGGTCCCACGATAACCGGTTTGGCCAGTCCCGCTGGTTCCATCATATTTTGCCCGCCATGCGGTACCAGGCTTCTTCCAACAAACACGCAGTCTGCAACACTATAGATAGTGAGCAACTCCCCAATAGTATCGCACAAAATTACCGTTTCATATATATCCGCGCCTATTTTGATGCCTTTATCGAGATCGGTCTTTCTCACACAACTGAGACCGGCAGATTCGATTTGTTTTATTACTTCAGAAACCCTTTCAATGTGCCGTGGCACCAACACCAATCTTAGGTTGTCAACCTTTGAGCGTATTTGCTTGAAAATTCTCAGAAGAATAGCCTCTTCACCCTCATGGGTGCTGCCACAGACAATAACCTTATCATCCTTGCCGATTTCAAAGAGACGCAATAACCGTTCTTTCGTATCTTCCGGAACAGCAGTTACCATATTATCAAACTTCATATTCCCTGTCGTAAAAATTTGCGCCTCCGGAATACCGAGATTCCTGAGACGTGTTGTATCGGTCTCTGTCCTCGAACAAAAGGCATTCTCCTTGTTTGTCAAACTTTCAAAAAACCCTCTTGAAATCTTACTTAAAACACGATACCACTTCATAGACTTTTCTGAAATCCTGGCATTCACCAGAATGACAGGAATATGTTTCTTTGTTACGGCTATCAAAAAATTAGGCCATATCTCCAGCTCGACCAATATTACATAAGCAGGGTCTATGGCGTTTAATACCCTGTCCACTACCCAACTCAAGTCGAGAGGAAAATAAAATATTTTCTTACCGCCAAAGCACTTTTCAGCAACGGATAATCCTGTATTGGTATTGGCAGATATAACTATATCCAGATTATTAAACTCTTTTTCGATGGATTTTACAAGCGCTTTTACCGTTAAAATCTCTCCTACGGAAGCGCCGTGAATCCATATACAGGGATTTTTCCCTTTCCTTGTACCAAGCCAACCCAACCGCTGTGTTATACCAGAGCGGTATCGTTCACTCAGTATGAATTTCAAAAAAAAGTATGGTGAACCACAGACGAGTGCTGTTCCATAAACAGCATCAAAAATAGTAGACATGCGGGATGGAGTGAATTTTCAGATTATTTTAAGTCCTTCGCTAACATTTAGCGCGTTTAAACTATAATTATCTCACCCTGCCACAACACTGTTTGAACTTTTTACCACTACCGCATGTGCAAGGTTGATTTCTTCCTACCTTGATCCCGACCTTAATGGGTTCTGGCTTCCGTTCAGCCTGTTCTTCTTCGCTCGTGCTTGTACTCTGAAGGGCGCTGGCAGCGGCAACCGGGGATTCCTGCATCTTCTCCAATCCGGAAACTTCCTGGTGAACATAGTGATCCGGATGCCATACCTCTCTTCTTTCCTCTCCCTTTCCTATTTGCAGCTTAAATATAAGATCGGTTACCTCATCTCTAATTGCAAGATTCATACTTTCAAACATACCCAGGGCTTCTCTCTTATACTCAATTTTAGGGTCTACCTGGGCATATCCGCGGAGACCTATGCCCGATCTCAGGTGATCCATTGCATAAAGGTGGTCTTTCCATTTTGTGTCAATCTTTTCCATCAAGAGGATTTGTGCAATCGTTTCCATCTGTTCTTTGCCGATGGCGCTTTCCTTTATTTCATAAGCCTCCGCAGCCTTCTTTAACAAATACTCCTCAACGTTCCCTCGTGTTTTCTCCTCAACCTCATTCAAATCGACCTCCAGGCCGAATTTTTGTTTAAACCAAGCTGCAAGGTCAAACGGATTTTCCTCGTCAGTAACGTTCTTCGTGTCATAAGCAAAAACCACCATCTCCCTGATACTGTCCTCCATCATTCGGAAAACGTAGTCACGCAGATTCTTACCCTCAAGCACATCCTGTCTCAGTGTATAAATTGTCTTTCGCTGTTGATCCATGACCTCGTCATATTCGAGCAGGTGTTTCCGTATTTCGAAATTGTGTTCTTCGACCTTTTTCTGCGCCCTTTCGATAGATTTCGAAACCATCGAATGCTCGATTGCCATGCCTTCTTCCATCCCGAACGTTTTCAAAAGGGAACTTACCCGCTCGGAGGCGAAGATACGCATTAAATCGTCCTGAAGCGACACATAAAAACGGGACGAACCCGGGTCGCCTTGTCGGCCGGCACGCCCACGAAGCTGGTTGTCAATGCGCCTGGCCTCGTGCCTTTCAGTGCCTATAATGTGAAGGCCGCCGAGGGCTGCAACGCCTTCGCCTAAAACAATGTCCGTACCACGGCCAGCCATATTCGTTGCAATCGTGACATTTCCACGCTGTCCGGCCTTTGCAACGATGTGCGCCTCGCGCTCATGTTGCTTGGCGTTTAGCACCTCATGTTCAATACCCTCCCTCATGAGTTTTTCACTCAATAGTTCAGATTTTTCAATAGAAACTGTTCCAACCAGCGTTGGCCTCCCCTCTTTGTGTACTTCCACAATTTCTTTAATAATGGCATCAAATTTCTCTTTTTCAGTTCGATAAACTCGATCTGGATGGTTTGTGCGATGCATGGGTTTGTTTGTAGGTATCACAACGACTTCCAGTTTATATATCTTGTCAAATTCTGCCGCCTCTGTCAGTGCTGTACCTGTCATCCCTGCGAGTTTTTTATACAACCTATAAAAATTCTGCAGGGTAATAGTGGCGAGGGTCTGATTTTCTTCCTTGATACGCTGATGCTCTTTCGCCTGTATGGCCTGATGCAAGCCATCGCTCCATACGCGGCCTTCCATCAAGCGTCCTGTAAATTCATCTACAATGATAACCTCACCGTTTTTAACGATGTAGTCCCTGTCGTTTTTAAACATATGATGGGCGCGAATGGACTGTTCTATATAATGAGGCCACTCCATATTCGTACCGGTATAAAGGCTGTCTACATTTAGCTGTTTTTCAACCTCTTCAATACCTTCCTCATTCAGATGCACCATACGTTCTTTTTCTTTTATTTCGAAATGGTTCCCGACTTTCAATCGTCTGGCAATCTTATCTGCTATATAATATTTTTCTGTAGACTCTTCTGCAGGACCAGAAATAATTAAAGGAGTACGCGCCTCATCAACCAATATACTATCCACTTCATCTACGATGGCGTAATTCAGACCACGGCTAATCTGAACCTGTTCTTCAGACCTGACCCTCATATTGTCGCGAAGATAATCAAAGCCGAATTCATTATTTGTCCCGTACGTAATATCGCACAAATAAGCAGTCTTTTTCTCTTCGTATTCCTGATGAGATTGAATAGCACCGGCTTTCATTCCTAAAAATTCATACAACGGAGACATCCAGTCTCTGTCGCGCTTTGCCAGATAATCATTAACCGTAACAATATGGACTCCCTTCCCTGCCAATGCGTTCAGGTAGGCGGGTAACGTAGCTACTAAGGTTTTCCCTTCGCCAGTTGCCATCTCAGCGATCTTTCCCTGATGCAAAACAATACCGCCGATTAACTGGACATCAAAGTGTCGCATGGTACGATTGGGACTGTCGGGATTAGGGGCAACAAGGATTCTCCGGCTCGCCTCCCTCACGGCAGCAAACGCCTCTGGCAGGATATCATCCAGGGTTTCACCCTGCGATAACCTTTCTTTAAACTCATCTGTTTTCTGGCGAAGTTCAGCATCCGTTAAAGATATCATCTTCGGTTCTAGGGCATTGATCTGATCTACAAGAGGCCGTATGCTCTTCAGTATCCTCTCGTTTGATGTTCCAAATATTTTAGTTAGGAAGCTCATGGTTTAATGTAAAAAAATTTTATGGCTATTTTATAAATGAAATTAGTTTAATTATTTTAAGCAAATACAGATATACATGTCAAGGTAATGTTGTAATTGTTTACCTTAAAAAAGAAAGCTGTTGAACCGTTTTAGTTCAACAGCTTTTTATGAACGGTAGCTTTGCGGCAGCCGATTAAGAAGCGTAACCGTTGACCTATCTAACCGCTTTCACGAAATACACAATTTTTAATAATCGTATAGGGTATCCGTTTGTACCGGTTCCCCATGACCTCTTCACTACAAATACATAGGGAATTAGAAAACACCCTTTACCTTTCCTGTATTTACATCAACATCCACACGTCGGAACGCAGGGTCGGAACTCGTTCCCGGCATGAGTTTAATATCTCCTGCCATTGGAACTACAAATCCTGCTCCTTTAAAGACCAATATATCACGGATACGCAATCTCCAGCCCTTCGGAGCGCCTTTTAATTGTGGATTGTCCGTAATAGAAAGGTGGGTTTTAACCATGCAAGTTCCCAATTTTGAAATATCAGGGTCACTTTCCAATGCCTTAACTTTTGTTAAAGCTTCCGGAGTAAAATCAACGCCATCTGCGCCGTATACTTGCTCCGCAATCATCTCAATACGTGTTCTTAAAGGAACGGTTAATTCGTAAAGGAATTTAAAGTTATTGGGTTGGTTGCATGCATCAATTACCGCATCAGCCAGTTCTAAGGCGCCATCGCCTCCTTTCAACCAATGCTTGGATAGGGCAACACGGGCTCCGGCTTTTTCAGCTAACCGGCGGACTACTTTAATTTCGGCATCTGTATCCGTATAGAAGTGATTGATACAGACCACAGGGTTAATGCCTGCTTTCTTCACTGTATTAATATGGTGGACGAGATTTTCTGTCCCCTTTTCTACCCATCCAACATTTTCTTCTTTATAGCACGGATCCAAAGGGCGACCAGGTACTGGAATTGGGGCGCCGCCGTGACACTTAAGAGCCCTGACGGTGGCAACAACTACTGCCGCATTTGGCTTTTGTCCTGAGTAACGGCATTTTAAGTTCCAGAATTTTTCAAACCCGATATCCGCTCCAAACCCTGATTCAGTCACATGGTAATCACCCAATTTCAAACCCAGCCTATCCGCAATAATTGATGACTGACCAATGGCAATATTGGCAAACGGCCCTGCATGCACGAATACCGGTTGTCCTTCAATAGTTTGCATGAGATTGGGATTGAGAGCTTCGACCATCCAAGCGGTCATTGCACCAGCCACCTCAAGATCGGTGGTCGTTACCGGCTTACCTTTTTTGTCATAGGCGACAACCATCTTACCAATCCGTTCCCTCATGTCTTTTAAGTCTTTTGCCACTGAAAGAATCGCCATGATTTCGGAAGATACTGCAATGGCGAATCCTGATTCCATCATGAAACCATCCATCCTGCTGCCGATACCGATGATTATTTTTCTCAGCGCCTGGGCGCAAAAATCCATAATCCACTTAAGTTCGATTCTATCGGTATCAATATCAAGGCGTTTTAAATTACTTTTTGCAAGCCTTTCGTCATCATAATTAAATTCATGTTGTATCCTGGAGGTAAGGGCTACCATAGCCAAATTATGAGCATTCATAATGGCGTTTATATCGCCTGTCAATCCAAGTGAAAAAGGTGTTAAAGGGATGCATTGGGAAAGCCCACCACCAGCGGCAGAACCCTTGATATTCATGGTAGGTCCTCCTGATGGCTGGCGAATGGCACCCACAACCCTTTTGGCTCTTTTTCCCAAACCCTGCACCAGTCCCATGGTAGTGGTTGATTTTCCCTCACCCAGCGGTGTTGGAGTTATAGCTGTCACATCAACGAACTTTCCGTCAGGCTTTTTTCCAACCCGTTTCAAAACCTTATTGAAATCAACCTTTGCCACGTAATGCCCATGGGGAAGCAGTTCCTCTTTCTCTAAACCCAATTCATCAGCCAACTGATAGACCGTTTTCATTCGAGTTTCAGCATCTTCTGCTATTTCCCAATCTGCGTGCTTGGTGGGATCCAATGCCATATATTTTTACCTCCTTACATTAGTATGTAGTTACTTTAAAATTAATTCCATTATGTACTATGAAAAATGGCTATTTAAACGTAGTAAGTATATATTCTCGTCTATTCCAAATAATTAAGTCCGACAATTATACTAATAAAACTTTTAAGGTCAAGAAAAATGATTTAAGATTTATTGAATATATAAAGATTTTTATTGACAAAAACATTTATATATGCAATAAATAGTGGCTAAATATTACTTAATAAGCTGAGCAAACTGTATCATATCATCCAATTTGTGGCTAATTTTGTCCTAATTTAAAAGAACGCCATAAATTCTGTGGTTTTTTTAGTTCACGAACAAAACGCTATATTTTTATTTCGCTTATTTTGTAACCTATTTGTATGATTATATTTAAAATTGTTGCTGTTTTTTGTTCATAATGTAGTTTAATACCAATAAATTTTTTATATACACCATATTCAGGAATAAGGTATTCTCTTTGCTGATTTTGATAATTTATAAGTAGAAGCTAACTTTCTCTAAAGAGGAAAGGAGGTACTATCAGAACATAAAACTTAAATATTGCTTCTAAAGTGTTTATCCAAGTTTCAGTTTTTGCTGCGTGTAAATTTAAGTACTAGATCCTTAAAGAAAGGAGGAAGAGTTTAATGAAGAATTTTTACAAGTTGGGGTTAGCTGGAATATTGTGTGGTGCGATGGCAAGTTTTACAGCGCCGATTTTCGCTGAAGAAGCTGCACCTGCAGTAGCTCCTGCTGAAGAAGAAGGCAAGATATCAAACTTCTTCAAGAGTGTAGAGGTGAGTGGTTTTATTGATACCTATTATAGTTATAACTACTCGAACCCAAAAGATAACCTTGGTTCAGGTGGTGATTTTGTGCGTCCGGATATGATAGAATTAAGGGCATTCGATAGGGAACATAATTCATTTACCTTAGACAACGTTGAAATTTCTGTTTTCAAACCATCCACAGAGAAAGACCCTATTGGTTTTGGCTTCACTACAAACTATGGTGAAATTGCCCGAAGGTTAACTTTTATACCCGCCGAGATGACTTCAAATACCAGGGTTGATAATAACGATTTCACCATAAGTCAGGGTTTTGTAACGTACAAAGCACCTGTAGGAAAAGGTATTGATTTTAAATTTGGTAAGTTTGCCACCTGGATCGGCGCGGAACTCTGGGAAAGCGTTGATAATCCTAACTTCTCCCGTTCACTCCTTTATCAGAATGCGATCCCATTTACCAATACAGGTCTAGCTGTTAGCTACCCTTTATTGGATAAGTTAACAGTAACAGGATATTTGGTAAATGGTTGGGATACCTTTGTAGACAATAATGATGGGAAAACACTTGGATACCAATTTAACTGGGCAGTAGCTGAAAATACCAGTTTTATTGTAAATGGTAGCCATGGTACTGAACAAGATAAAGATTTAAGTCCTGGTGCCGATGGGAATTGGCGTCACTTCTGGGATCTTATCTTAGCACTTAAACCACTTGATAAGACAAGTATCAACCTCAATTTCGATTTTGGTACAGAAGCAGGTGCTGAAGGGATAGGAAGTGGCTTTTTCGCATCACCAACCGGAAGAACTGGTAAATGGTGGGGATTTTCTGGCATTGTCAATCAAGATATTACAGATTCTTTTGGTCTTGCGCTTAGGGGTGAGTATTTTGATGATAATGACGGCGCCAGGACAGGTGTTATGGGTCTTCAAGTTAGTGAAGTTACCCTTACAGCCAATATAAAAATCAGGGAGAACCTCCTTGTCAGACCAGAAATCCGATATGATGACGCAGACCAAGAAATATTTGCCGGACAAGACAACGAGCTCACAACGGCAATTGATTTTGCCTATATGTTCTAATATTTGCTGAACCAAACAAAGGCTTCATGTCTTTGTAAAATTGCAATCCCCCTACATCTCTCTTCAACAAGGAGAGGGATGAGGGGGATTTTTATTTAGCCTCCTCTCCCCGAAAAACTGCCGCCTCCTTAAAACTCTTAACAATTTGAGTAATGACCAACTTGAATAAACCACGTTTTATGTTATAGTAATACCGATGAAAAACAAATCCACTTACAAGGAAACCCCGTTTTTTATATTTATTCTAATCTTAATACCCGCATTCTCCTTATTGCTTTATTTAAATACAACGCACGGTCAATTTGTCTACGATGATTTTAAGATTATTGTAGAAAATTGTTTCATCAAGGAATGGAAATATTTCCCAAAAATTTTTACACAAGATTATTTTACTATTTCCGGGGAAATGAGTTATCGACCCATTGTCACCATCACATACTTCATCGACTACACCCTCTGGCACTCAAAACCCTTTGGATTTCATCTCACCAACGTCATTTTGCACACATTGAACACAGTGCTTTTTTACCTTTTTCTCAACGCTGTTCTACAGAACAAAAAAATCGTTCTGCTTTCAACCCTGTTTTTTGTTACGCACCTGGCCCTGCTGGAAACCATAAATTGCATTGGATATCGGGAAGACCTTTTATCTGCAACCTTTCTCCTTGTTTCACTTATTTACTTTGTAAAATCCGATACTATTCTCTATAAGAAAAGAGACAAAAGGCGATTCACACTTTATTACGCCATTTCTCTTATTGCATATTTGTGCGCCCTTTTTTCAAAAGAAATGGCTATAACTTTTCCCGTACTTTTACTTTTATTTGTCGTGTTTTCAGACCAAAAAATATGGCCGGATTTTGTAAAGAGATTTAAGGGAATATATATAGGATATATAGCCGTCTCTCTCTTTTACGTCATCATTCGATTCGTCATATTTAAAAATCCTGCTTTAAAAGCCACTTACCAACCCGGCGGTTTCTTGGTAAACACCTTTACGATGATTAAAATTCTGGCATCCTACATAAAATTATCATTTTTCCCATTCAACCTTAACGCTGATTATGTGGTACCGCTTGTAAAAACCCCATTAGAAGGGTCATTCATTTTATCCACAATCTTTCTCATTTCAATTTTTATCTTATTCGTAATATTAATCAAATCGAGGAACATGTTTTCATGCTGGATGGCGTGGTTTTTCATTATGATTTTGCCTGTCATGAATATACTTCCGATAGGAAATATCATGGCCGAAAGGTATCTTTACATCCCGGTAATGGGCTTTTGCGTGGCAAAGGGGATTCTCATTTATCGGATCACCGACCGCACCTTATCCCCGCGCGCTATTCCGTTGAGGCGTATTGTACAACTGGTTTTGGTAACTTTAATGATTGGCGGTTACGGATTTTCCATTATATGGAAAAACGGAGACTGGAGAGACGAATTTACACTCTGGACTAAAACCATCCAGCGCGCTCCCGACAGCCATCGTGCCCATTGTAATTTGGGAATTGTATATATGGAAAATGGTCTTACAGAAAAGGCTCAAATGGAATATCAAACCGCATTGGAATTGAATCCACAAAATGCCAATATCCACAACAATCTGGGGGCTGTTTACACAAAAAAGGGACTCGATAACCAAGCATTAATAGAGTACAAAGAAGCCATAAATTTAGACAACAGTTACGCCCAGCCTCACAACAATCTTGGTAACATTTATTTTAATCAAGGTCTTATTGATAAGGCAAAAACAGAATATGAGGAGGCGCTGAGGATCAAACCCGACCACGCACTTGCCCATAATGGTTTAGGCAATATCTACAATGCAACAGGAGAACTCGATAAGGCTATGGAAGAATTTAAAAAATCACTTTTTTACGACAGCCGTTACATACATGCCCGAAATAATCTAGGGGTAAATTATGCAAAAAGAGGGTTGTTGAATGAAGCTATAGCAGAATTTCAGAAGTCTATCGAGACAGACAATGCACAACCGAATAGCCATTTTAATTTAGGTCTGGCTTACGAAAAATTGGGAAAACCAACAGATGCCATCCACGAGTATAATACCGTAATTCAGCTTGATCCCAATAATTTCAATGTTCGCTATGCGCTCGGCACGCTTTATCACGGATTAGGCTTAATTGATAAGGCCGTAGACGAGTTTCAGAAAATTATTATGCTTTATCCCGGAAATATAAATGTTTATAAAAAACTCATCTTTTTATATCTGAATGACAAAAAAGATATGGAAATGTCCCAATATTATCTGAAAGAATTATTAAGAATAGACCCCTCACAGGCACAAAAAGATGATATCAAGCAGGTATTAGATCGTTTGAGATTATAATAGCATTGAACTGAGGTTTAAAGGCTGTGTTGCGTTTGATGAGTTAATCCTAAGATAGTGCTGTATTGGTATTGACTTAATTTTAAATGGGCCCACAAGGATTCGAACCTTGGACACGCGGATTATGAGTCCGCTGCTCTAACCAGCTGAGCTATGGGCCCTTTTAGAATAAAAAAATTATAACAAAATTTTACCCCTTTTCAATTTCATTTTTGAATACCTTTCGAAAAAGCCACAGAGTTTGCAATGAGAAAAAAGTTAAAAACTCTTTTCTCTGCATCCTATGTGGTTTACTTTTCATATATTATTTCTTCACGAAACTCCTGATCACCGGAACTAACGCCTTCATTTCATCCGAATTTAGTTTCTCTTTAAACGACATCATCTTTTCTGGCGTACCATCGGCTATTTGCTTGACGATCTTTTCATCGGTTGTATTTGCCTGCCAGTTTTTATCAGTAAAATCAGTTGATTCCAACTCCTTTCCAAAGTCAGTAGGTTTTCCATTTTTATCATGGCAGTCACTGCAGTGCTTAATGTACAATTTCATGGGGTCTATCCTGGCTTCCTTTGCCAGGGTAATTCCTTGAAAACAGGCAACTGCGCTTACAACGAGCATAAACGACGCTACCGCAACAATTCCTCTCTTATACATAATCGTCCCTTTCTTTAGATTAGACGCTGAACCAGGTTTAGCATTACATCGTTGTTTTATCCGGGCAAAGTCAAACTAAGGGGTCGAAGCGCTGATCTCTGCGGTGGTAGTGTAAACATAATCGTCGCCAGCCGTGCCTTTGCCATCTGCCTCACATCCTGCGGCATAAAATTTTATCGGATCGGTGGCGCTGACGGGGGGAGTCCATTTGAAAACCCAACTCTTCTTTTTAACACCTTTCGTGCTCTGCTCAATATATTTATCCTTATCAGCTTTATCAAGTTCTCTGGCAGCATCGCCTGGAGAAATAACCTGGGTGGTATTCCCTATTTTCTTGAACGTTCCAACCCTGTTACCATCGGCATCCAGCGCCGTCATTTCAAATCCATGCTTTTTCCCACTGGAATTACTAAAGGCAACCTTTATTTTAACCGCCTTACCCGCGGTATAAGCAGTCGGCGGTTTAATTGAGAAAATTGCACTTCCCGAATCGAGACTGTATGAATTATGACAGCCGTCTGCATTACACGTTCCATTATCGCCCGACGCGCCTGTCCGGTAGGCAGGAGGACCACTTGACCAGGCCAATACCGTGTTCGTTATCAAACCGTAAAAAGCAGCATTAAATATAATACATACTACAGATTTCTTCAAAATCCTCATGAATACGCTCCTTGTTTTGAAAATTCCCAGGCTAGAAATTAATGTTGCTGATACTATTACAAAGTTTACCTTGAACTAATGGCAGTAGTTACAACTCTCCGAACGAATGGTGATGCTCTTAGCCGCCAGACCGCTGCTTTTGGCCTTTACATACACATCCACACTGACACCGGAACGCAGATTACCGAAGGATATTGTTTTGCTGCTCATGTTAATACTAGAAATGCTGCCAGCGTTCACTTTTTGACCACAGATTTTGAAAGTCTTTGCAGAGGTATTTACATTTTCTGTTTCTCCCGTAAGCTTGCCATCGTACTCCTTTCCTAATTTTACGGGATCTTTAATCCTTGTCGCCTCAATACTGCCGGAATTTCGTGCTTTTCCCTTTACCAACACAATATCACCTTCCACGATATCAGAGATTGTTGCATTCTTCACACCCTTTACTCTTATCGTTGCATTACTTGTATCCACCTCCACAAGATCATTTAAGATATTGAGCGTCAATGCCGCCCCATCTATACTGCTCACTGTTCCTATGATACTTGCGCTATTGGCAGCAAATACGGGAATGGAGGTTCCTGTCACCAATAAACCAATAACCAGAAATCTTGACACAAAACCCTTCTTCATCTGTTCAAACATACAACCTCCCTAAAAAGAACCAAAAAACATGAAATAAGATTATTTGTTCCGCCAACACTGACATTCTCTGCCACTATTTACTACAAGTTAGTCCCTTTAAGTCCCCCTTACTAAAGGGGGATTCAGGGGGTTGTGTTTTTTCCTGTGTTATTTCACAACCCCCTCGCCCCCTTTACTAAGGGGGATTCTTTTGCCGGTTCAATCGTCCTCGATTGAATCTAAACATTTGGCATTTTGCATGGCTGGTACTTGTTTAAACCCAAAGTCCGGTTCAAAATATCTGGTTGTAGAGTAAAATACTGGCGTAGTGGTAACAGGCTGAAGTTAGTATTCCCCGTTTCTCTCCGTTTCCTCTGAGAGTGTCACAATATCTCAGCCATACCCTATTTCCAGCACCTTCTCGTCAAACCGTACGTGAGGTT
>JACRII010000109.1 GCA_016235875.1 Planctomycetota bacterium | reverse complement strand
TGGGTTACGTGATGTTTTTGGATGCGGTCATTTTCAAGCTCAAAGGAAATTCACTCCTCTGTAACAGACGGCGGGAATTTTACATCCAGATGCCGTTGTCAATCGCCTTCTGGCTCTTATTTGAATTTTACAATCTCCACCTCGTAAACTGGGAATATCACGGCCTGCCTGAAAACAAGGTCGAACTCTGCATCGGAATGGGACTCGCCTTTGCCATGATTATGCCGGGCATGTTCCAGACAGCAGAATTCCTGGAAACCCTCCACTTTTTTGATCGTTTTCAAATCGCCAAACTACGGGTTTCAAACAGGGTTATTTACAGCAGCATTGTGCTTGGATTCTTCTTCATCATGGCGCCATTACTGATTAATAGAGATTATGCCCGATATCTCTTTGGGCTTGTCTGGACGGGATATGTAATGATATTCGATCCCATCGTATATTCAAGTAAAGGAGATTCGCTGTTAAAAGATTTAGAAGAAGGCAGGCTTTCGCGCATATTGAGTCTGTTCGTAGCCGGCTATATCTGCGGTTTCTTATGGGAGTTCTGGAACTACTGGTCTGCATCAAAATGGGTGTATACAGCGCCCTTCATGAAGGATATAAAAATTTTTGAGATGCCTGTGGCAGGATTCCTGGGATTCGGTCCCTTTGCGTGGGAATATTTCTGCTTTTACCACTTCTGCGGACTCATCGGGCGAAAGCCCCAAATTAACTAATAATGAAGATCGAATATAGTAAAGAAGCCGATGCAATCTATGTTTATTTCAAAGAAGATTTTGTTGAAAAATCAAAGGAAATAGAAGATGGAATTGTGATTGATTTTGACAAGAATGGTCAATTAATTGGAATTGAAGTATTAGACGCGAGCAAGAGATTTAGCCTTGCTGACATTGTTAATGTAAATATAGAAAATCTTCCCGTAGAGGCAATTAAATAATAACGGGTAACATGCAAAATAAGATGGAACCTTATGGATTTGTCAATCTCAGAAGGTTGGTAGAGGATTTTTATAGGGATATAGAAAAATACAAAGAAGGGAAATTATGAGGATTAAAAAAGTAAAGGTGGGTATAAAGGATATAAAAACATCCCTCAATGATTTTGTCAGGACTTGCAAGGCAATAGATCGGGGTGAAAAGATAAAAAAAGAAACGGGGGTTTACTTTACGAGTTTTAAGGCATTCAGAAAGGCATTAACCCCCAAACGACTGGAATTATTACACATAATCAAGGCGAAGAAACCTTCATCAATAAATCAGCTTGCAAGCATTGCAAAACGAGACATCAAAAATATCGCTGAGGATGTAAAATACCTTGCCCAGATAGGTCTCATCGAAAAAAAGAAGGCAAAAAGAGAAATTACTCCCTCTATCGAATATGATAAAATTCTATTAGAAATAGCGGTGTGAAACGTCAAAATATTTGTAAATACTCTAATGAACAATGAAGGTTTGACCCTCAACACTCAATTTGTTGCATTCAAGGGAACGTTGGGTTTTGTTTTTCAATCTAACATACGAAACTATACCCATCAAAAGGTTTGATCATGGAAAAGCAAATGGAAAAAAATAAGGGAATTTCAGATCCTTGGGGAGAAAGGAAAAGAAAGAGTAACCATCGGTGGGCAATGCCCTTGATTTTTTTGGATTGGCTTCTTAGGCGAATCGTTAATTTTTTCCATGGCTGGGTCCTGCTCGATTTCCTAAACATAATATCGCGTTTTTCTATAGTATTTGCGGTCATATTCTATTTCTATGAATCGGGAGAAAGAAAAAAACAGAAACATTATCAAGCATGGCAAGTAATAAACTTAGCACAAGGTAAAGGGGGAAGCGGAGGAAGGATACAAGCTTTAGAGGAATTAAATAAGGATGGTGTATCACTGTCGGGAGTTGATATATCAAAAGGATGGTTACAAAGAATCAATCTAAAAAAAACTTCACTTGTTGAAGCAAATCTAGCGCATGCAAATCTTTGGAGAGCCAACTTGGAAGGAGCAAGGCTTTGGGAAGCAAACTTAGAGGAAGCGATAATTGGAAATGCTAACTTAAAAGACGCTCACCTTGCAAATTCCAACTTAAGAAAGGCAGTACTCGTTGGGTCTAATTTGGAGCATGCTAATCTTGAAAATGCTGATTTAGAAGAAGCAGATATGAGTAGTTGGTTAATATCGCCGTTTGAATATTTGGAAACAAATCTCAAGGGTGCCAACCTAAAGAATGCAAAACTTAAAAAATCTAATCTAAGGGATGCAATTCTTGAAAATGCTAACTTGGAAGGAGCTGAACTTACCAATGCGAATCTTCGTGGTGCAAACCTAGAAAATGCAAACCTTACAGGCGCTTTGCTGCCTCCTGTGGAGGTGGAAGGAGAACGGCCGGTTTTAGAGAAGAGAGTCCAACTTGTTGAGGCTAATTTGAGTCTTGCTAATCTTAGGAAGGCTCGACTAGGAGGAGTAGACTTCACCAATGCTAACCTTAGAGGGACAAATCTTGAGGAGGCAGACCTTACAGGCATAGTTCAAGAGCTTATTAATATTGAAGGTCGTTTGTCTGTGATACGAAAGGGAATAAACCTTACAGGAGCTAATCTAGAACTTGCGAATCTTAGGAAAGCTAATTTGGCAGAGGTAGACTTTGCTAACGCAAACCTTAAAGGCGTAGATTTTACAGAAGCTAACCTGGCAGGAGCGAACCTTGCTAGTGCATGCCCAACAGGAGCAGTTTTTGACAAGAAAGACGATGTGTGTTGGTCAGAGTTTCCTGAAGGGATAGAAGATGGTGGATCAACCATACAAAAGGGAGTAAAATTCGTAGGTGCTAATCTTGAGCTTATAAACCTTAAAAGGGCTAATTTAGCAGGAGTAGACTTTACTAATGCAAACCTTAGAGGTGCAAATCTTGAGGAGGCAGACCTTACAGGCATAGTTCAAGAGCCTGTGGAGACAGAAGGAGGTTGGTCAACCATACAGAGTAGGACAAAACTTGTGGGAGTTAATCTAGAACTTGCAAACCTTAGAAAAGCTAATTTAGCAGGGGTAGACTTCACCAATGCAAATATTAAAGGAGCAGACCTTACCGAAGCCAATCTGGACAAAACCTGCATAACTGTTGAACAGCTGTGTGAGGCAATATCACTGTATAAGGTTTATTTATCACCAGAGATTAAGATAAAAATAGAAAAAGAATGTGGTTATCTTTTAAATAAGCCAAAGTTTAATGATCACGGAGAATAAGATGAGCAGAGTCAAATCTTTCAAGAGTTCCTTAAAGGAGACGTTCTGGATTAAAGGTTACTTGAAATGAGTACCGGCTTTCCCCCTTTCACGTGACTTGTGATACTTTTCAGATAATTTCTTATATCGCGCATTAATTTTACTGAATCAATTTTCTTTTCCATTTTTGTCATCCAGTTTTTAAGCGACCTTACGCTCAATGTCTTCGAACTTAACGGCAACCCTCTTTGACACGCCTGGCTCTTGCATCGTAATCCCATAAAGGACGTTGGCAACGCTCATGGTGACCTTGCTGTGAGTGATAACAAGAAATTGCGTATCGCTGGTGAATTCCTTTAAGATGTGGGTGAATCTGTTGATGTTGCTTTCGTCCAATGCGGCGTCCACCTCGTCCAGTATGCAGAATGGACTAGGTTTAGCTTGAAACACGGCAAAAAGCAGCGCCACGGTAGTCATTACCTTTTCACCACCCGAAAGGAGCGTAATTGAGCGAAGCTCTTTGTTGGGGGGTTGCGCCACGATCTCAATTCCTGCCTCCAGGATATCCACATTTTCCTCTAGAATTACATCGGCCTTACCCCCGCCAAACAACTTCCTGAACATTGCCTGGAAATTCTGGCGGATGTCGTTAAAGGTTTTGTCGAATAATTCACGGCTGGTATGGTTAATTTTTTGTATCAGGTTCTGTAAGGCATTTTTAGACTTTTCAAGGTCTTCCTTCTGATTCACAAGAAATGTCTCACGGATTTCGAGTTCATCATGTTCTTTGATTGCTTCGAGATTCACATTCCCCAGTCTTTCGACCTTTCCCTGAAATTCTTCGATTTCTTTGGAAACTGATTCCCAGAAATCAATTGGCGGGCTGGCTGAATCTGTCGTTTCGTCCTGTGTTGTGGTCATCAACTCTAGGCTGATTTCACCTGTAGTAGCATCCAGATTTGCCAGGTCGAGTTGATATTCCTCCTTAGTACGCTCTTCTAAATTCAATATACGAATCTGATACTCATTTTCTTTGAGTTTCAATTCCTGCAGTTGTTGTTCGGTTTGCTTGAGATCTGCCTGTTTTTCTTCAAGGGATGTATTCAACTCCATAACTTTAAGATCGCGTTCCTCCCGTTCGGTCTGAAGAGAGGTTATTGTCTCTTCCAATGCAACTTTCTTTGCCTGAAATTCGCTTATCAAAATTTCCAGTTGTTTAATCTCTTCCTCGGCTTTCTGCTTTTTCTGCTGGCAATTCTGGCTCTCGTTTATGATGTATTGAATTTGTGCCTGCATCTCACGCAATTCAACCTGGAGTTTGTTCTGGGCGCTGCTCAATCCGTCGCTCTTTTCCTGCCTTTGAGCGAGGCTGACCTTTAACGCCGTTATTTCATCCTGAACATTCTTTTTCAATTGTTCTTTCTCTTTTACGAGCATGGATGATTCTTCGACCTGCTGTTCTAACTGCCTGTGCTGCTCGCCGAGATGTCTCAATTCATCCTGCAGACCCTTCTCACGTTCACCAGCCTTTTCCAATTCCACCTGAATCTCTTCCGTCTCGTTCTCGTTGATCTTTTTCTCTGCAACAAGTTCTTCCCGCTTCCGTTCGTTCTGCGTAAGCTCGTTGTCCTTCGAAATCCTCTGGATATTTACCTGGTCGATTCTCTTTGCCAGTTGCGCCGTTTCGACTTCGAGTCCGGTAAGTTCATCAATAAGGATGCGCTTGTCATTTTCGAGTTTTTCAAGGGTTTGTTTAATCTGGGTCAATTCTTCTTCAATCTTCTTCAATTCGCTCTTACGGGATATAATTCCCACCTGCCCCTGTCTCTTGCCTCCGCTTATCGTACCCTCAGGCTCTAACAGATCACCGTCGAGCGTCACACAACGAACGGTACGGGTATGACCGTTCAGGGACAATGCGGCATTAAGATTCTTTACAACGATTGTATTATTTAAAAAGCCGCCAATAACCTTACAAACCTCTTCTGTGCCATTTACCAGCTTGCTGGCAATACCCACAACATCGGGTTTTTGCAGGATTTCTTCGGGAACAGTCGTATGACCGCTTATTCTATCTAACGGAAAAAAGATTGCATGTCCCTTCTGGTTCTTTTGCAGGAAAGTAAGCGCCTGAACAGCATTGTCGGTTGTGTCTGCAACAATGCCCTGTACCCTTTCACCCAGAGCGGTTTCGATAGCGAGTGCATACGGTAAATCGACTTTCAAGAGATCGGCTACCATGCCCTGGATTCCTTTTACTGAAGTGTCATTCTTTTTAGCTTCCTCCAGGATGGCCATTGCACCTGCCCCGACTCCCTCTGACCGCATTTCATAATCCATGAGGACTTCATATCGGGAAGTTTTGCTGCTCTGCAGTTGCTTCTGCTGATTGATTTGTTCATCCAAAGACCGTATGATACTAACCAGTTCCTGGATGCGTCCTTTTGATGTGGACAATTTTTGGTCTAAACTGTTAAATTCATCCGTCAATGCGTTTTTTTCATTCGTGGTTTCATGATATTTGGAAATCAAGGTCTCGACGAATGTTTGAATTTCCTCTTGCCGCTTCGCAAGCCGCATTTTTCGGCTTTTCAAGGCATCATTCTCGGTGGACAGGCTGCCAATCTCATTCTGGAGGCTGGATTCTTTCTGAAGGATTGAAATGACCTCAGACTTCTTCTCTTCAATGCCTTGATACAACAAATCACATTCAAAAACGATTTGCTTCTGTTCTGTTTCTTTTGTTTTCTGGACTTCGACAAGCCTTGAAATTTCCTGCTCTAAGGCGTTCAGCAACGTCTTCGTTTCTGTGACCTTGTTGTTTGTTTCGGATACCTTATTTTCCAGGCTTTTTTGCTGCTCACTATATTTTTCGCGTTGAGTATCCAGCTCTTTTATGCGTTCATGATCGTATTTTACTTTATCCTGATTTTTTGATATTTGAGACTCAAGATTCATCATGTCGGTTTGCATCTGCGCTAACCGCTGTGATAACTGTTCTATCGCATCTTCAATCTCATGTATTTGTATCTCAAGTTCGTTAATATCCTCAACCGTCTCCTTGCTCTGCTCTTCAATCTGGCCAATTTGCTCTGAGACAGCTATCTTTTTGCCCTTAAGGTCACGATAGTTTCTCAACGAAAGGCCGACCTTTAATTTTTTTAAATGTTCAATATATTCCTGATATTTACGCGCCCTTGATGCCTGGATTTTTACAGAACGCAGTTGCTTTTGTAATTCTTCTATAATATCGCCAACCCTGAGTAAATTCTGCTCAACGTGTTCAAGCTTGCTCAGGGCGGATTTTTTACGCGCCTTAAATTTGCTGATGCCAGCGGCTTCTTCAAATAAGAACCGCCTCTCATGAGAATCCGCCTGCAGCAAGGCTTCTACGTTGCCTTGCTCAATGACAGAATATGCGTTTGTACTAAAACCTGTATCAAGGAAAAGTTCCCGAATATCTTTTAACCGGCTTGCTTGTTTATTGACAAGATACTCAGATTCGCCCGAAGTATACAAACGGCGGGTGATGCACACCTCGGTGTATTCGAGCGGCAAAAGACCCTTATTATTTTGAATGGTCAGAGAGACCTCTGCATAACCAAGGGATGGGCGTTTATCAGTCCCGTTAAATATCACGTCTGCCATTTCATTGCCTCTGAGTGATTTCGCGCTTTGCTCACCCAGCACCCACTTGACGGCGTCAATGACATTACTCTTTCCGCAACCGTTTGGCCCGACAATGACGGTTATTCCATCTTCAAAGAGGATTTCCGTTTTTTCAGCGAACGACTTAAATCCGAATAATTCCAGTTTTTTTAGTTTCATAATCCTGAATAAACCCTCATGAGCCGAAGGCTCACAAAAGACCATGAAAATATATCACCCTCTCTTAATCCCGCCCGTCAGGGAGGGAAAGCTCCCCCGCCCCCTGTGGGAGAGGGTCTGGGTGAGGGGTATTTTCGTAACAAATACTACAAAGAGGGGAGTTTCGATGAATCGAAACACCCCTCTTCCATTACACATACATGGTCCAACAAATAAAATATAACGGAATTACTTTATTACTAATTTTTGTATGTATTATGTATGTACTTGCAAGTTTTTTAAATATTACTGAACATATTGATTATTTCTTAGTTGTCTTCTTCTTTGCCGGTGCCGCTTTCTTAGTTGCTACTTTTGACGTCTTTGCAGAAGTTCCACACTTCTTCATCGCCATAACAAATCACCCCCTCTCTTCGGCCTTAATTAGGACCAAAATGTATAATGAAATTACCAATTTCTCTGTAAAACCTTTCCTGTTTCACCGCGTACACAGCAGAAATCAACGTATTTGCCGGCGCTTGTTGCGAAATCTCGGAGAGTTTCGACAGGATATGGTTCAATAGTTAGCATCTTTGTATCCAGACAGTGATTCGGCTTAAAAGATTGTAGTATATATCGCCCAGCGCCTTGAATAGCCCTGGCAATAGCCTCGATATCATCTCCATCGAGTTGTGTTGGGCATACCGTGGTACGGAATTCATATTCAATACCGCTTTCCATAATAATACGGATGCTCTTTTTAATATCTTCGATGTTGCAGGGTACACCGGAAATCTGTTCGTACTTTTCTTTCTGAAGAGGGGCCTTTATATCCATAGCCACGCAATCAATAAGGCCTCTGTCAATTAAATCCTTTAACACATGAGGATTGGTGCCGTTGGTATCCAGACGTACCAGAATTCCTGTGTCCTTGAATACCTTAAGGAGAACATCGAGACGCTTGTGCGAGGTTGGCTCACCGCCGGTGACTACAATACCATCAACCCATCCAAGATTTTGCCGTATCTTGCTCACGACGGCATCGACAGGAATGGATTCCAATTCATTCGGCGACTGAACCAGATGAGGGGCATGACAATAGGGACACCGAAGATTGCACGTCGGCAAAAAGACAATAGAGACTATCTTTCCTTCCCATTCGATGAGGCTATTTTCTATAAATCCCTTGATTGGAACAATCACGCTATACCATAATTTAAAGTAGAATAGGTTAAGCGAAGCGAACCCATCCTTTCATCTATTTTTGTTGGGTGCGCTCCGCTCCACCCAACTTACATACTGTTTGTAGGGACACAAGATTTGTGCCCCTACTTTGAAATTCCTGTACCTAAATTTAACACTTCGTTACACATGATTCCTCAGGCATGCGCTCCTCTTTGGGTAAAAAATCACTGACGCTGTAATTACCCTTGTGTCTGTCTGCCAGCTCGCCGATCTTTGATTTGTTCCAGTTATTGATGCGGCTAAAATATCCCACAATCCTTGAAATGCCATACACATTCCTGGAACCGCAGTGTCCGCAGATATCGGTAAGTTTCTGGGTAACCTTCTTGCAATCATTGCAAATCGTGAATTCCGGGGAAATCGTGACCTGAGCTGCCTGCGTGTTTTTGAAAGTCTTTTTTACCAGATTCATGATGCTGGCTGGAGACGGCCTTTGTTCGCCTACAAACGCATGGATGATGGCGCCCGATTCAATCATGGTATGAAACTTACTCTGGAGGAAAATTCGGGTAATCATATCCACAGGCGCATCCGGGCGCAGATGCACGCTGTTGGTGTAGTAGAATTCATCCTTCTCGATATTTCCCTTGACCATGTCGGCGGCCTCCGGATAATTCCTCACGTCGACCTTAGCAAGCCTTCTGCTGGCGCTTTCGGCAGGTGATTCCTCCAAGGAAAATTTTAATTTGTATTTCTTTCCCGCTTCCTTAACGCGCGTATACATGTGAGAAACGACCCGCAGCCCCTGCTTAATCATATCATCGCCTTCATGCAGTTCTCTCCCTGTCATAAATTGCAGGCATTCATTCAATCCCAGGATACCTACAATATAGGTCGAGGCCTCCAGATCCACATAAGGACGGCCATCCCTGGCCTTCTTGCCAATCTCCCAGAGGGGCATTTCAGGACTTGACATTAATTTTCCTACAAACTTCTTTTTCTGGATATGAGCCTTGACGGCAATTTCAATGCCTTTATCAATCTCTTGATACAACGCATCCCAATTGCCTTTTCCTGCTCTATAGGACGCCTGCGGGAGGTTAATGGTAATATTCTGGAACCCGCAGAAACGCATACTCTCTGGATGTTTGATCATGTAATTATCATCTATCGTTGTACGCAAACGGCAGCAGGCGGAGAGCGTAATCTCATCCCTATCAAAGATGAAATAAGGGACGCCGTTTTCGCTGGCAATCTGACATGCGTATTCCAGGAGTTCGTACTGCTTGGGGTCGTTGAGGGTATCTTCATTGATATGGAAGTCACACTTCGGGAAGGCAAAGACGTGCCCATAACAATCCCCTTCACGCCATACATCC
>JACRII010000101.1 GCA_016235875.1 Planctomycetota bacterium | reverse complement strand
ATACTTTGTATCCCAGGAAGAGCTTCACTCTGTCTTGACTTCAACGTTTCGGAGCATCCAGAAAAAACCGTCTCAGGTTATGGGTTATCTACGTCCGTATCAATAATAATTATGTCGCTTTATTTATGCAATGTTATATAACAGTGATAGTATTTGAAAATACGCTGAATAATTACGAAAAATTCTGAACATAAAATCAAATATTTGAAACGTATCCTTCATAATTTCTTTTCACCTCACCTAAACTATCACCCCCAAATTTTTCCAGGAAAGCTCTGCTGATTTCAAAGGCAACCATGGCCTCACATACCACGGAAGCTGCGGGAACTGCACACACGTCAGACCGCTCATATGTAGCCGTAATCGGTTCTTTCGTCAAGAAATCTACAGATCGCAAGGGTTTCCTCAAAGTAGGAATAGGTTTCATATAAGCCCGTACAACGATCGGTTCCCCGTTGCTTATACCGCCTTCTATTCCTCCTGCATTATTCGTGATCCTTTTAAATCCACCCGTTAACTGCTTGCTCTTCGTAGATTTTTCATAAAATATTTCGTCGTGCACCTCTGAACCAAATTTATTGGCCACATCACAACCCAACCCCACTTCGACACCCTTGATTGCTTGGACAGACATCAATGCACCGGCAAGCCTCGCATCTATTCTCAGATCCCATTGCGTATGATTCCCCAATCCAACAGGCAATCCCACAGCAATCACTTCAATAATGCCGCCGAGGGAGTCTCCTTTTTCAGTAGTCGCTGTAATCTTTTCAACAATTTTTGCCTCGATTTCCTGATCTACACAATACATTGGACTTTTTTCACGAATTTGCCTTCCGACGCTTATGTCTCTTAGAAATTTATCCGAGTTAATACCCCCAACCCCTTTTACGTAACCAAAAACATCTATTCCAAATTGAGATAGCAAAATCTTCACCAGTGCTCCGACTGCTACCCTTGCAGCAGTTTCTCTTGCACTTGCCCGCTCTAATATATTTCGTGCATCTTTTTGATTGTACTTTATAACGCCTGCCAAATCAGCGTGACCTGGACGTGGTCTGGTAACGGCTGGTAATTCGTCGATTTTAAAATCCCTATTCTTTATCATCAAACAAATTGGGCTACCAAGGGTTATATTTTTTCTCATGCCGGAAAGGATTTCTATGCGATCCTCTTCGATTTGCATTCTCCCGCCCCTCCCCAATCCACCCTGCCTTCGTTTCAATTCGGCGTTTATCACCGTTTCATCAATAAATACCCCCGCCGGAAACCCTTCAACCATTGCAATCAGGCATTTTCCGTGTGATTCTCCTGCTGTTTTAAAATATAACATCCTGTATCTCCAATATGACAAGTTTATTATTTCATTGCCTGGAATAATTTAGTTATGCTAGAATTCCGGAATTATATATTTAACAACGTGAAATGACAATGTAAATTCTATCCTTATGTATAAACTTTTCGTCAGTCTACGCTATTTACGGAGCAGAAAGATATCTTTTTTTGCCATAGCCGGAGTTGCTGTTGGTGTAATGACTCTGATTGTTGTAATGTCGGTAATGAACGGGTTTGATCATGAACTCCGCAGCAGAATACGGGGTACGCTGGCACACATCGTCATCTTAAAAGGCGGCATGTACGGACTCGAAGATTACAAACAGGTCATCGAAAAAGTAAATACCTTTGAACATGTAACTGCCTGCGCGCCCTATGTAGAAGGTCCAGCGCTCATCAAATTAAGAGGTAGGAAGGAATTCGTCTATTTCAAAGGAATAGACCCGAATGCGGAGGCAAGTGTGGGCGATTTCAAATCATATATCACTCCATTCGGAAACCAGCCTGATGACTTGCTAAAAACACATGGAGAAAAAAATACCTCGAGCGCCTTTGGCGGTACGGAATTATTAAGACTTGGACCGGGTGAACCAGAAAAAGACCCAAGAAGCTTTATCCAAAATGGAGAGCAGGTTGTGCTGGTAACGCTTAAAGAATGGGATAAAATCAGCGTAAAGGCGTTCGTTGTTGCCGGGAAATTCAAATCGGGAATGTATGACTTTGATAAAAACTATGTATACATCCCCCTTGCTGTAGCCCAGGAACTTATCGGTTCAAAAGAAAAAGACGCTGTTACCGGTATCAGTGTCAAATTAGATGATTATCGCTATGCGAATCAGGTGCGAGACCAACTGCAGGCTGCATTGGGTTTCGAATACTATGTACAAACATGGGAGGATGCCAGAAAAACTTTTTTAACCGCAGTCATGATGGAAAGACACGTAATGGCATTTATATTATTTTTCATCATTGTTGTGGCAGGATTTAATATCCTTGCCATCCTCACTATGATAGTTCTTGAAAAATCCAAGGACATTGGTGTTTTAAAAGCTCTTGGGGCAACCACTCAGGGTATCATGTCTATCTTCCTTCTAAATGGACTGCTTATTGGCAGTATTGGCGCCAGTGTGGGAGTCGCTATAGGGCTATCCATTATTTTCAGGATTAACTGGCTGGAAAATTTCCTATACAATACCACGGGTTGGAGACCATTCCCACCGGAAGTGTATTATTTCAATCAGATCCCAACGGTAGTGAATCCTGGAGGCATTATACTTACCATAGGTATTGCCATTGCAAGCAGTGTATTATTCAGTATTTACCCGGCTTTACGAGCTGCACGGCTCGACCCGGTTGAAACCCTGCGGTACGAATAAAGTCGTTTTACGCTGATTTTTATTAAGCCTATTGACACAAGACAAAATAGCTGTTAGCATAATTTCTTAAATTTGTTTTAATTTTATTTTTTGTACTGTCCTTAACACTTCTTTACACCGTCATTGCAACGGAAGAAGCCCGGAGCAAGAAATGATCGGCATAGTAAAGTTATTTCTGAGACAGCCTAGTGGTAATTGTCATATTCTAAATGATTTCAACCGTGGTAAATTATTACGACGTTCTCGAAGTACATCAAGAAGTAAGCGCAGAAGAGATAAAACGCTCGTTCCGAACGCTTATCAAAAAATATCATCCCGATATTCACGGACCAAACAAACTATGGGCTGAATCAAAAACCAAAATTATCATACAGGCTTACAAGACTCTCTCTGACTCCGCAACTCGCGAACGATACGACCGACTACACAGCCATCACCTTCAAAATAGCAGAACTCGAAGACACACAAAAAGAGAAAATACACAGGCTGAAGACACAGGCATTCATGCGCGGGTGCGTCTTATTTTTGACGATCTTCTAAACGGTCATGCTCGGAATGCTATAGAAAATTATGAACGTTTATCAAAAGACCACGCTGATGTAGAATTTCTTTTGCATTTAAAACACCGCGACTACATTGACTGCAAATTCCTGTTAGCCGAGGCATATGAAAAATTTGGACAACATGAGGTTGCGATTGAATTTTACGAATTTATCTACGAGCGGGGGAAAGACATCCATCACCGTCACCATCTTGCCGCTGAGATTAAAGAACGAATCAGAAATATCTATTGTCGTAAACTGACAAGGTCTGCCCCACCGGAAAAGGCTTTAGGCTATTACGAAAAGGTGCTAAAGCTTAAGCTGAACAAAAACGAGAATGCCTTTATTTATAAAAAAATGGCCGAGTGTTATATCAAGTTAAAAGAGTACGAAAATGCCCTTATGCATCTGAAAACTGCTTTGTCATTAAAACCCAACCTTCAAGGTTTAAATAAGATTAAGACAAAACTCAGACAACATATATCAAACTTAACCATATAAATGAATACAGAAATCCCCCCCCTTCTTACCACTAATATTCCACAACTCAAGCTTTGCAACCGCGGTAAGGTACGTGATATTTATGAAATTAACGACGCACTGTTGATCGTTGCCACAGACCGTATCTCAGCTTTTGATGTGGTCCTGCCAAACGGCATTCCTTACAAAGGGAAGGTGCTTACCGGACTTTCTGAATTCTGGTTTCAATATACTTCCGGCATTATTGAAAACCACCTTATTACCACCCGGATTGAACACATGAACAATAGCATTATTACGCAGCATAAGGACATGCTGGATGGCCGTTCCATGCTGGTAAAGAAGGTAGAAGTCATTCCCGTAGAATGCGTAATTCGGGGTTATTTGGCAGGTTCTGGCTGGAAGGAGTATCAAAAAACTCAATCTATTTGTGGAATAAAGTTACCTCCCGGACTTAAAGAATCAGAAAAGCTTCCGGAACCCATCTTTACCCCTTCCACGAAGGCTACTACAGGGCACGACGAAAACATTCCTTTTTCAAAGGTCGTAGATTCGATTGGTAAAAAACTCGCTGAAGAGTTGAAAGAAAAGAGTATGAAGGTCTATCTCAAGGCCAGTGATTACGCCCAAAATAAGGGTATCATCATCTGCGACACCAAGTTTGAGTGGGGCATCACAAAAGATAATAAGACAATACTGATTGATGAGGCACTCACGCCAGATTCATCACGTTTTTGGCCAAGAGAAGGCTATGAGCCAGGGAAGACGCAACATTCCTACGACAAGCAATTCATCCGCGATTATCTCGAAAGCATCCGCTGGGACAAAAAAACCCCGGCACCAACCCTTCCTCTCGACATCATTCAAAAGACCTCTGAAAAGTACCTCAATGCATACAAAACCCTCACAGGCAAAAGCCTGATTTAATAGATAGCAAAAATGACAATAAATCTGAATGATCTCAATAAATATCTTGATGTTGCAAAAGAGGCTGCGCTCAGGGCGGGTGTTGTTCTCAAGGAACGCTTCAGGAAATTGTGTCCATCCATGATTGACGAAAAGGCAAAGAACGATTTCGTTACCGAAGCGGACAAAAAGTCAGAGGAAATCATCAAAAGCCACATTTGGTCTCATTTCAGTGATCATGATATACTTGCCGAAGAATCTTTGGCGGTAAGAAATGCTTCACCTTTGTTGTGGATCATCGACCCACTGGATGGCACTTTGAACTATATCCACGGACTGCCTAGCTTTGCCGTCTCTATTGCCTTAGAAATCGAAGGAGAACTGGCGGTAGGACTTATTTACGAACCACTCAGGGAAAACATCTATTCTGCCATCAAAGGTCAAGGGGCGTTTAAAAATGGCACACGTATTCACATCTCACGCTCCAACACCTTAAGCACTTCTCTCGTTGCAACGGGTTTTCCATTCAGGATAAAAGACATTATCGATAACTACCTCAAGGTATTTAAGGAGCTATTCATGCATGCCACCGGCATCAGACGGGGCGGCTCGGCCTGTCTCGACCTTGCATATACGGCAGAAGGTATTTTTGGGGGCTTCTTTGAATGTTCCCTTTCGCCGTGGGACATGGCAGCAGGCGCCCTTTTAGTCAAGGAAGCAGGCGGCGTGGTTACAGACTTTGATGGTGGCAACCAATATTTAAAAACCGGCAACATCATCGCCGGCAGTAAGGGAGTCCACCAGGAAATGCTAAAGATTATCCAGGAAATCTTTAAGAATTGACAAATCCATTCGACAAGTCTATAATTCCCGCTATATATTGGCCTCAGGTCTTTTTACATAATGGATGTTAATAAATTTAGCAATCATTTTCTTGTCTTGTCCGTGCAAAATGGATGTAACAAACAGCATCTGTTGTTAGCGATGCCGTGCCACTCCCACTTTTTTGCAATATATACTAACCTGGCAAATGCTGCATTTGGGGGAGATGGGGACACAGATGTTCTGGCCGTAGGTAACGAGGAGATCGTTGATGGTAAGCCAATACTTTTTGGGGAGTTTCTCACGGAGCGCAAATTCGGTCTCGTGAGGGTTCTTCGTTTTGACATACCCCCACCGATTGGTAATCCGATGTACGTGGGTATCCACACATATACCGGGTTTTTTGTACCCCAAAGTTACAACCAGATTCGCCGTCTTGCGCCCCACACCATTCAGTTTCAATAACTCATCAATTTCGTCTGGTACCCTGCTGTGGTATTCTCCAATTAGTATCTTACAAATTTCCTTGATCTTCCGTGCCTTTGTCCGATAAAACCCTACAGGGTAGATGAGTTTTTCTAATTTTTGAATTGGAATTTTCATCATTTCTTCTGGATTATCCGCTACGGCAAAGAGCCTGCGAGAAGCCTCGCTGGTGGTTTGATCTTTGGTTCTCAGGCTCAAGAGACACGAGATCAGAACATGAAATGGGGTTCGTTTCCGGGAAATGGTCGTAACAATGGGTTCAATAAAACGCTTATTTTCGTGTTGGATAATCTTTAATACGGTATCAATGTCAAACAATGGTAAACCCTCAATAAAAAAGCGGCAACATGCAAATTTCAGTTCACACGTTGCCGCTTATTTGATTCAAGCTACCAGGAAAGTCATATTCCTCTTTTATCTGATAAATACATGACTTTCCTTATTTTTTATTAATTACTGTTTACCTCTCTTCTCGGCAAAGAGTTTATCATAAACAAAACCCGCTGCAATGCCTCCCAATATCGGACCTATCCACCAAACATAATGATGGGTGAATTGTCCTGATGCAATAGCTGGGCCGAACACACGGGCAGGGTTCATCGCACCGCCGCTGATCGTGCCGCCAATCATTGCTCCAAAGAGCACCACCAAACCAACAGCTACTCCAGCAAATCCAGCCGAAGCCCTTTTATCCACTAGCGTCCCATAAATGGTAAAGATTAAAAGGAACGAAATAATAAATTCCATCAATACACCGCGTGCAATAGAAACTCCTGGCGCCAACACACACGTTCCCAGATAAACGGTTTTAGCCGCATCAGGAAACAGGGTTTTTAACGCAAGGCCTGCCAGCGAAGCCCCGGCAATTTGGGAGATGATATACATAATTGCGGTGTTGGGCTCCATCCTTTTCGTAATCCAAAAGGACACAGTCACGGCTGGATTGACATGGGAACCAGACACATAACTCGTCGCATAAATAACGGCGATTACAACAATACCGAATGCTATGGAAATACCCAAAAGACCCAGCCCTTGCCCACCCGCCTGCCTTAAATAAAAATCGGCGCATACAGAACCAGCCGCTATAAACACCAGCGCGAATGTCCCGACAAATTCGGCCATATACTTTTTGTACGCATTCATTTCGTTTTCTCCCGTATATTTTAACTAAATTATTTCTTCAAACTCAGCTAGAACATTTATAAATTTACACACTTGTGGTTCTTTAAAATACCCAATCAAACTGTAATAAACCATCACGTATTGACCATCCTGTATTTATCGGTCTTTTTTACAAAGTAATTTTATTTTCGAGCCACCCCCTTTCAAAATTTACAAATATACTTAACTATGTAAAGGACATAGTCTTGTAACAAGTTAGCACAATCAAATAACACTGTCAAGCAAAAAGATTCAAAAAAGCAAGATTTATTAGGTAACGATAAAATTCACAAAAACAAAATATCCGATTTTATAAAAAAGAATCCTATTCTTGCCTATAAGCATTAACTCTGTAATGCAGTAATTAAACTTAACAAATGCAGTAAATAAACTGCAATTATTTTACATAAATTAGTCACGCTGGTTTTTCATATATTTTTTAAAACTCACAACTATAACAAAATCTATCAGTTAGAAATTTTATTGTTAAATATAATTATTCTGTACACAAGGCATCATTTTTGTGTATGTTAATATTTATATAAAGTTTTTGAAAAAATATATTTGTATTCTTCGGCCTAATTACACAATTGGAGGTTTTTCGTTGAAAATAAAAAAAGAAATGCTGCCCACTGTCGTAACGATGGGAAATATGATATGTGGTTTTGTTTCGATCCTGTGCATTTTAAATCAGAAGTTTGAGGTCGCAGCATGGTTGATAGTAACGGCTATGGCATTGGACGCCTTTGACGGAAGATTGGCCCGTATGATGAAGACTACAAGCAAGACGGGGGCTCAATTAGACTCTATGGCAGACCTCGTAACCTTTGGTATTGCCCCTGCATTACTCATGGGAAAGACCTGCACCAGTTTACCAAATATCTTTTTGTGGGGTATTGGATTATTTTTTATGATCTGCTCTGCCTTCCGCTTGGCAAGATTTAACGCGCAAAAAGACGAAGGTGTATCGGCACCTAGTCATTTTTTTACTGGATTACCTACCACACTCTCAGGAGGAACGGTTGCACAGCTTGTCATCCTGAATCATTTTATACAAATAAAATTTGGAACAGATATCGTCTCAACACTCTTACCCTTTATTACTTTTGCGCTTGGCATATTTATGGTCAGCAAAATCCCCTTTTTTAATGTTACGAGCAAGATCGGCATCAAACAAGGCATCCTGGCCATGACATTAGAATTTTCCGCAGCCATCTTATTCTTCGTAATTACCCCGGAATTAGCGCTATCTACAGCATTAAGTATTTACTTAATAATTTGTGCGATGTATGGAGTCATTAAAGGCAAGCAACTGAAAAAGGGATATTCAACAACGTAATTTTACTTATAGCCTCCATAAGTGGCGCTTGGTTGTCAGCAATCAGATTTTAGTTTCCATCTGATTGCTGAGGATTAATTGCAATAGCAAATTACCGGTTTTTATTACACAACACGTACAGTCCTGTTCCCTCTTATAACCTCTCCAATAGTAGTTCCGGGTTCTTTTGTGCTTTTGAGATCATTCAAGACTGTTTTCACATCCGACTTAGACACAATCAGCACCATGCCAATACCCATGTTAAACACATGGAACATCTCCTGATTGTCAATATTGCCTATGTCCTGAATGATGTTAAATATTTCTGGAACATTCCATTTACTTCTTTCCAACGTAACAGCACAGCCTTCAGGCAAGATACGCGGTATATTTTCAACAAGCCCGCCACCAGTAATATGTGCCATCCCTTTTATAACCTTTTTTGTTTTATACTTGTTTAAAATTTTTAAAATAGGTTCTACATAGATTTTGGTTGGTTTTATGAGTTCTTCTCCCAGAGTGGTGTTTAATCCATACTTTGCAAGTTTTTGAGTTACTTTCATTTTTGCCTTATCAAAGAAGACCTTTCGTACAAGAGAAAATCCATTACTATGAACGCCACTCGAACTTAAACCGATAACCACATCCCCTGGTTTTATTGTTTTGCCATCAATAATTTTATCTTTTTCTACTACACCGACTACAAAACCTGCGATATCGTATTCACCCTCGTGATAAAACCCCGGCATTTCCGGCGTTTCTCCGCCAATGAGGGCGCAGCCCGCCTGACGACATCCCCCCACGATCCCATCCAACACCTCGTGCAAAACTTTTGGAACAATCTTGCTGCTTGCCAGATAGTCCAGCAAAAATAGAGGTTCTGCTCCCAGCACGACAATATCGTTCACACACATAGCCACAAGATCAATTCCAATGGTGTCGTGTTTCCCCGTCATAAAGGCGATCTTTAATTTAGTACCAACACCGTCAGTAGAAGAAACGAGTACGGGTTCTCGATATTTTTTAAGACGTGAGTTCAAAGCAAACAATCCCCCGAACCCATCGGGATTTTCAATTACCCGCGGACTGAAGGTTGTTCGCATCTTTGAGTAAATATCTGTGGTAAATTGACCTTTCGTGTCAATATCGACGCCTGCATCTCTATACGAAAGCCCTTTTTTTGTTTTCTTTTTCATACGTCATCCATGAAACGTAGGGGCGAACGGCTGTTCGCCCCTACAATGATTAAATTAATATTTTCTATCGATAATCTCTGTGTTCATTGTGGTTTGCTTTATCCTTCCATGAGGGCATTATTGACCCCACCCGCCCCTTGCAAAAACCAAGAAACATGCCGTACACATAGGCAAATTCCCGCACAATAGGCAAGACTGCCAGCAAAGATACTGTTTTTAATGATATACGATCTCTATCCCTTACCATAACAATTGCACCTAATGGAATATATACTACTGTCAACGAACCTAATAAAAGGAAAAAAATGAAACCAGGTATGAGGGATAGATTCATTCCAAAAGGTATTGTCGCCAAAAATGTCAAAAGACTTATAAATAGTGCTAAGAATATCATGGGACGCAGCCATAATTTTATATTGAATGGCATCTGTTCCCGAAATTTCAGACCCATTGCATATCCCCAATAAAACTTTCTCTTCCAGATGTCCGACCATGTGTCAGGATATGTAGTGTTTACTACATTGTCAGGATCGTAAACAACTTTCCCTGTTCTCTCCAACTTCCAGCCTAACTCTGAGTCTTCACTCCACCACGAATTCTCATTAAAACCGCCGAAATGCAGTAACGCATTTCGGCGAATAGCAGAATTTACGCCTGATAATTTATTAGGAATTAGAGATTTCTTAAATACCACGTTTAAAATTTGGTCAAGGACGCTGGTCGCATACGACAGGGATTTATCCTTGTTACAAGCCTGATATGCTCCTCCCACTGCAACGACGCCCTGCCGCTCAAAACACAATGCAAACCTTTGCAACCAATCTGAAGGCACTACAGTATCGGCATCAGTTGTAATAATAACATCGCCCATAGCCTGCTTTAACCCAGTGTTTAAGGCAGCAGCCCTTCCACCATTCTTTTCCCGCCTGACTAATATTACGCCTTT
>JACRII010000100.1 GCA_016235875.1 Planctomycetota bacterium | reverse complement strand
AGCACCCCATTTAAAATGAAACAGACAAGCCTTAAATACAGAAATCCAAACAATAAACCCGATGACTGGGAGGCAAAACAGCTCCAGAGATTTGAGTTAAACCCTGACTTAAAAGAAATAAAAGAGATTGTAAAACTGGAGGACGGTTCAAAATTATTTCGATGCGTCATACCTCTTAAGATAGATGAAGGTTGTTTAAAATGTCACGGTGACCCCGTAACAAGTCTGACAGGAGACGGCAAAGATATCGCAGGTAAACAAATGGAAAATTATAAACTGGGTGATATACGCGGAGGTATAAGTGTCACAGCGCCTATGGCTACAATCACCAAAGCCATTGCGTCTAACAGGAATTTTAACATCTACGGAAGCGTAATATTTGTCTTCGTTGTCAGCGGCGTAGTGTTTTTTATTGTAAGAAACGTAATAGGTTTTCTGAAACAATTTATTGAAAGGCTTTATGAGGGCGCTGAACAGGTGTCATCTGCATCGGAACAAATATCAAGCTCGAGCCAGGCCCTGGCTTCCGGCGCTACTCAGCAAGCAGCGTCTTTAGAGGAAACATCCTCTGCAATTGAACAGATGTCTTCTATGACGGCGAGAAATGCAGATAGCGCTAAAGAGGCAAATCATCTTGCGATAAAATCAAGAACCTCGGCAGAAAATGGCAGCCAGGCAATGCAGGAAATGCATAATATCATGAAAGAATTGAATTCCGGTAATGACAAGGTTCTTTCTATTATTAAATCGATTGACGAAATTGCTTTTCAGACGAATCTTCTGGCTTTAAACGCAGCAGTAGAAGCAGCAAGAGCAGGCGAACATGGAAAGGGTTTTGCAGTGGTCGCTCAGGAAGTAAGAAGCCTCGCTCAGAGATGCGCTGTCGCTGCAAAAGAAACTGCCGGTCTCATCCATTCAAGAGTCGAATGCACTGAACGCGCCACGAAAGTAACGGATAAATTGAGCATTGCATTACATGATATTGTCGTGGATACAAAGAAGGTCACCGACCTGGCCGGCGAAATAGCTGCTGGTTCACAAGAGCAGGCAGACGGCACAGGACAATTATCAAAAGCAACTACTCAAATGGATCAGGTTACACAAAACAATGCCGCTACGGCTGAGGAATTGGCGTCTTCAAGTGAAGAACTGTCAGCACAAGCTAAAAGTTTAGAAGATAGGGTATACGAACTAGCCAAAGAAATTGGAACGAAAAATACAGATTCAGATAAATCGGAAAGTACTTACAGACATGCTAATGGTGATCAAGAAATATACAGGGAGAATACTGTCCGGCCAAAAAACAATAAGTCAAGACACGCTGAAGATGAAGATACTATAATTTTTGATGTAAAGAAAAAGAACAATGGACACCGTAAGTTTAATAGAGAAAAGGTAGATCATAACAGACAAATAAGTGATGAAGTAGTTCCTATGGATGACTTCAAGGGTTTTTAATCTTATGAGGAAATTAACATGTTTAAAAAGGGAGGTAAGTGAAACGTGAATTATACTCCAAATGCTATTACAGTCGGCGTGGGTGATTTAAAAATAACGCAGGCGCCTAACGTTTTAAAAACATTATTGGGTTCGTGTATAGGAATTGTACTGCACGATCCGGTAAACAAGATTGGCGGGCTCTTGCATATCATGCTCCCGAAGAAAAATGGCAAGGATTTAAAAATAACGAAATATGCTGATCCCGGGCTGCCGTATTTTATTTCTCATATAGTTACGAACGCCGGGGCTTTAAGAGGCACTCTTTACGCCAAGATATTTGGCGGCGCCAAGATGTTTGAAACAAACGGTATGCTTAATATAGGCGAATCAAATGAGCTGGAGGTGCGGAGGATATTAAAAGAAGAAGGTATAAAAATTGTAGCATCTAGAACCGGTGGTACAAAGGGATACAATATAGCATTCGATACGCACACTGGCGACGTAACGTGCCGCATATTTGGCGAAACTGTCAATATCTATTAGTACAACCACATTATTTATGATTAGAGAGGTAAATATGGATATTACTCAAGATAGTATGAAAGTAGTTGAAATAATGTCGCGACTGAGTATCGATAGGGCCTCCAGGGCTCTATCCAAGATACTGAGAACCGGCGCAAAGATTTCACTTTCAAAAGTGTACATAGCAGATTTAAGCGAAACTACTGCAAAGATGAATGATGACCTCAGAGAAATGACGGGTGTTATGGTCAATTTCAAAGGAAATGTGGGCTGTAAGCTTTTGTTTATGCTGCCACTTGAGGGATCATTAATTCTCACTGACCTCTTTCTTAGACAACCTGCAGGAACAACTAAAGAGTATAACGAATTTACGGAAAGCGTAACACAAGAGCTCGGAAACATTCTTGCAAGCCATATTAGCAATGCCCTCGTTTCTGATTTTAACGCCACTCTGGTTCCACAACCTCCGCACGTACACAATGACTTTGCAGGAGTTATATTTTCAAATCTTGTTTTAGAACAAGGCATGATGGATGATCAACTCTTACTGATAGAGACACAATTCGAAATTTGTAAAACCGAACTCGATTGTTATTTATTTTTAGTTCCGGAAATGACATCGTTTGGAAAATTGTTAGATAATTTAGGAGTTAATGTATGAGAAAAATATTAGTAGTAGACGATGCTAAAGTCATCAGAATGGTGATCAAACAGATTTTGACCCGACATGGATTTCATGTTGCTGGAGAGGCCGGGAACGGAAGAGAAGCATTAGAAAAATATAAGGAATTAAAGCCAGATGCAGTAACCATGGATATTATCATGCCAGAGGTAGACGGTATTCAAGGGCTAAAAGAAATCATGGCCTTCGATAAACAGGCAAAGGTAATTATGATTTCTGCCATCGACCAGCATGACGCATTAACGGATGCCATTCGACACGGCGCTACAGACTACGTAGTAAAACCATTTGAGGACGACCGTATGGTGACGGCATTAAAAAATATCTTCGGCGAGGCGCAATCATAATTTAATCGGTCGTATACAAATATCTACAATCGGAGAACTTCATAATGGAAATTGATATCAATGACAAGGAATTTGGTTTATTTCAACGCTTAATATACGACGAAAGTGGCATAAACCTTACTCCGGCAAAAAGAGAATTGGTAAAATCTCGTTTAATGAAGCGTCTCAGAGAAAGGTCGTTGACCTCATTTAAAGAATATTACACATACGTTACAGAAGAAGATACGACAGGCGAAGAAATGGTCATGATGCTCGATTGCATCTCTACCAACCTGACGGAGTTTTTTAGAGAACCTGCGCATTTTGATTTTTTGTCAAAAAAAGGACTACCTGCCATATTAGAGAATAAAAGAAAATTAAGGGAAAAAAGGCTTCGGATATGGAGCGCCGGGTGCTCCACCGGTGAAGAACCTTACACCCTTTCCATAGTCTTATCGGAGCATATCGGAGCGACCCGTGAATGGGATATAAAAATATTGGCAACAGACCTGTCGACACGGGTTTTAAAAAAGGCAATGCAAGGACTGTACCTCAAAAACCGAATTAAGGGTATATCCTCTCAAACATTGAACACACATTTTAAAAAGGGAGATGGCCGCTTGAGTGATTACTATCAAGTCCAGGACCACTTAAAGGATATGATTATTTTTAGAAGGCTTAATCTCACCAACGATGCCTTTCCTTTTAAAGGGCACTTTGACTTCATATTTTGCAGAAATGTGATGATTTACTTTGACAAAGAAACACAGTCAGACCTGGTATCGAAGTTTTACAGACATCTTGCCCCCGATGGGTATCTATTCATAGGGCATTCCGAGAGTCTTGCGGGT
>JACRII010000102.1 GCA_016235875.1 Planctomycetota bacterium | reverse complement strand
TGGTATAATCATATCCGGCATCCTCAAACTCCGCACCTTTTAGCCCAATATTAGGCTTTTCCCAGGCAGGAATGCCAGAATATTCTTCACCGGTAAGTGCGTTTTTACTATGGGCAACCTTCTCTGAGAAAATACTGATTAAGTCATCGTACCGGTTCTTTGCCCACCCGGATGCGCTTGGGTCTTCAACCTGTTTCGGATTTTCCCATCTGCCGCCCATTGTCATGTATGATTCTGTGCTGTCTCCGGGAGATCCTGATGCGCCTTCGTCACCAAGGCCATTGGAAAAATCGCCAAGGGCTAATGTCTCATCCCAGAATTGATAGGCCGTGTCGAGATTCTTACCTGACCCCATTCCATCAGCGCCAAAATTGGGAATAGTAAGTTTCTTTGCCATCTGAATCAATTGTTCGTCATAGGGCATCGGCCCGCTCCAGGCTTCCAGCAGTTCGTCTACGCCGCCAAAGGATGAACCATCCAAAGAGCTTCCATCCGGTATATAAATCCTGGCTGAGCTTCCTTCTATTGAAATATCCTTATATGAGCCAATTACAGGTCTTCTTATCGTACCGGCCTTTGTTTTGAGTGTTGGATAACTCGTAAAGGGTAATGAATATCTCTCAAGATAGGTACTATCAGGGAGAATATAGTCAGAGAGGGCTGCCGTTTCATCCATGAAGATAGAACAAGAAACAACAAGAGGAATTGCATAGCTATCGCCATCCTTCTTCGTCAGGGAGTCCTTTACTCCCTGAGTATTTGGCTGAGTGTAAGCGGGATTATGGATATAAAACATCAATGCCTTGCATTTATAAGGATAACCAACTGCCATGCTGGGAATTGCTTCCTGAGTAACAACGCTTGCAACGGGGTACCACTGCCTTGTTGGTGTTTCTAATGTTCCCTCATATTTTGAACTCGCCCTGTCGATCCTCACGCCGCTCGTCAAACTGCTTGATACCGGTTTTGAAGGTTCCTTTCCACCAAAGCGTTTTGAAGTGCAGTATCCGCCAATTTTGTCGACCCTTCCGAGAATGGTATTCAAAATATTTACAGCCCGTGAAGTCTGGTAGCCATTTGTATGACCCCAGGCGCCTCTGTATGCCTCAATGCATGCCTTTTTATCGCCGTTTGACAATTCGTCAGCCAGTGTTTGGATAGTGTCCGCGCTCACTTTGCAGATAGATGCCCATTCTTCTAAAGTCTTACTTGTTACCCGATCCTTTAAAAGTTTAAAGGATGTGGAACACTCATGACCATTCACCGTTCCTGACCAATCAAGGGTGGCAGAAGAAACATTTGAATAAAGGGCAATAGTTCCGTCTTCTTTCCTCACCACGAAGGGTACAACGACAGATGTTCCTGATGTAGCTGAAGCAGCCTTTGTATTAAAACTTCCCCTTATACAGCCGTTCGAGGAAGTTCCCAGCGTATTGGCGGTATCGTCTTTTTCCGGATAATAGAGTATCTCGTCTCCAATCTTTACAAAACCCTTTGATGGAAATGTACTCGTACTCTGAACACTTATCACTTTATCAGAAGAGCTTATATCTGAGGAAAGGGTTGTTACCCCTTCCGATATGCCAGCCTCTGAGGCATTGAGAAACTCCTCCCCCTTCCCTTCTGTAGTTTTAACAAGGAAGGCGGCATCTGTATAGTTTTTGTAACCGGCTGAGCTTGCATCGTTCTCATTTGGTATTGAAAGATAATTACTGATGAGGCGATTATTATCTATTATCCAGCGCATCATTCCCATGAGCAGGGGCAGGTCTGTTCCTGGTTCAATTGGTATCCATTTGTCTGCCTTTGAGGCTGTATGGGTAAAGAATGGATCGACAACAATCAGCTTCCCGCCGTTAGACTTAAAGGTCATGAGCTTTCTAGCCCAATAGGGGGTGCCTACATTAGCCTCAAGGGGATTCGTGCCCAGAAGGATAAGATATTCCACATTATCAAGATCGACCCTCATGTAAGAATATTTTGCAGTTTTCGGACCGGTAAAGGTGGTCTTGGCAGGCACTGAATAGTTGGCATTACAAAGTGATGAATGTTCAATATGGTTTACCGTTCCATAAGAATCGTTAAATCTCTTCGTAATCTGTGAAATTTGATCCCGGCCTCTGATCCAGACATAGCGGTTCGCCTTGAAACCGAAGTTTGCCGGGTCTCCGCTTTTGGCTTCAGATGCATAATTTGTATCATCGGTTGTAAGTTTTTCAGAAGCCCTTTTAGAAGAATCCGGTGTTCCCCGTATCGCTTTTAAACCCTCGAAAGTTCCTTCAGGAAGACTTCCTCCATCTATAATCTCATCAAAGGCATGCTTCCAGGAGATAGCCTGCCATTTTCCTTCGCCCCTTGCTCCGGTTCTCTTTAGCGGTTGCTTTATACGATACGGGTCATAAAGGGTTTTCAACCCGCCGTTGCCACGGGCACAGGGAGTGCCTGGGTATTTATCCGGCTCGGAAATATCTGATAAGACCGCCTCTGTTCCCGCGGTAGAGTAATCATTGGTATGGGGACAAAATGGATTACCCTCGATCATAAGGGCGGTTCCGTCTTTAACCTTAACCTGTAAGCCACAACCGGCATTACACATCATGCAGGCAGTGCGGATGACCTGTACCCCGGTGTCTCCGGCATTTGGATCTGGATTTATATCATCATCAACGGCATAAAGATTTCTCAACTCAAAACCACAGATGGCAGCGGCAGCAACTGCACCACCGATCTTAATGAAAGTCCTGCGAGTAACCTTAAATTTGTTTTTGGGGTTTCTATCTTTTTGTTTACTTGAGGTCTTAATGTCCATTAATCCCTCCTTTGAAACTTATTTTATAGAATTGTTTTCCTACGCCGCCTTTTATATGACAATAATAACATATTGAAGTATCCACATTTTTCCTTAAACTTCCGGCGGAGTATTCTACAAGGTCTGTGTTTTTATGACAATATAAGCACCTTTTATCATTTGTCTTGCCAAAGTATTTTGAAAATTGAGGGTCTAAGACTTTAAGGACATGAAAAGTCATGATTGAAGAATCCAGGCTTGTCTCTTTTAGCTTATTCCTGTGGCATGCAGCATTTGTACAATCAGTCCTGTATTGATCTGAATTTTTGTCATGGATAGGAATAGGGTTGCCCTCAAAAGACCCAAAATCTTCACAATTTTCCGTGCACTTCTTGACCTGTAATCCCCTTTTTTTCTGCCCTTTTTCACCATCCGGATTTGTAATCACTACATCTCTTTTACTAATAGAAGCATCTAGATCAACAGTGATCTGCGCCTTTATTTTCCTAGTTGTTATATTTGCTGAAAGTACCGTAATCCCTTCCCCCAGATCAAGCTCTGCGCCTTTTTGAAATCCCGACCCTTTGATGGAAAGTATCTTAATATCGTTTTGCTGCACGACTTTCGGTGTTACCTGTGATATTTTAATTTTAGCTGCTGCAAAGGTATTGAGCGGCGTCACAACTAAACCAGGCGCTAAACATATAATGAAGAACAGATATTTTCTCATAAGAATCCCTTTTAAATTTGCTGATGAGATGACTTTTTGAAGTTTCTTTGTATTCTTATTTTTCAAATTTTACTCAATAGCTTAGATGTATTCAATAAGTTATTTCTTATGAAATATTTCTAGAAAGAACAGAAAGAAATAGCCGACTAACAAGATAAACCAACCAAAGGTAATGATAAATTCCAGGGTGGTGGAAAAGGACATGGAAAAATTTTCAGAGATCATGCTGTAAATGTCTTCCAGGGCATCAAGCGTTTTGTTAACATTTGTCTTCCATGCCTCCAGGTGTAATTTTTTGGTTATCAGGTCAAACAAACGGGCTGAATACCAATCCCCAATGAGGTTAATATTACGTTCTGTGGCAGCAAATTCCTGGATGGATTCAGTACGGATCTGTATAATTTCACGCAAGGAATGCCTGATCTCGCGTGATTTGAGCCATGGTATCTTCCTCCCGGTAGTTCTTTGTAAAAGCCGTGCGGCCTTCTCCAATCGTTCTTCTACCTCATGTTCCAATACCCTCAGTTTCAACAATTGAAGATTGGCAATCTCTAAAAGCTCGATATTGCTGGCAAAATCGCCGCGCGGATCAAATACGAATGCCCCATCCCAGTCCACAATGGTAATATCGTCCTTTAAATATTTAATATTAAATTTGAGCGTTGTAGTAATTTCCTCCTCGTCAAGAGGCATCCGTTCTGTCTTCAGCAGTCCTGCAATACTATCCTTACGTTCTGAGATTACGTTTTCCGGGTCTCCCTTGTAATCGGACACACAGTACACACTGTACTCCTCGTCAAAATAAGGGTTGCAATGGTATTCCCATAAGACAGCCCTGCATTCAACGATAAGGCTTCGTTTGATATCAAAAACACGTTCATCCAAAATGTTTTCAAGATCAATAGATGCCTCCACGATGACAATCCCTGGTGGACAGAATTTCACGAGGAAATCAACACTCCTTTCTTCTATGGTCCTCTTTTCAACCTTGACCACCATCTGTTTTGGAATTACGTCAGGATACGAAGGAGAGCTTTTGAGCTTTTTTACGTCAACGATTTCTGAGGTATCGGGACTGAGTTCAGTAATCCCTACGAGAAAGGAGACCAGAGTGCCTTTAACCGTAGAATTGTCAACCATAAGCTAATCCTCAAATAGCAATAACTTGATTTTATAGTTAACGCGAAAAGAAAGTTGTCATTGCGAAGGCGAAAGCCTGAAGCAATCTCAGGGAAGAATTGCTTCTCTCCGCTCGCAATGACGATTATATGTCACCTTATTTAAAACGTTTACTATAGATTGCGGAATGCGGATTTCGGATTTGACAATTTAATCCGCAATCTGCAATCCGAAATCCAAAATAGGATGTAAGCGAACTGAAGTTCGCGCTACATTCATAACTCACAATTTTCAACTTCTAAGCCGATGTCTCATCAAAACAGTGAATAACGTTTTTCTAAAATTCCCATCCATAATTGGGGCATTTGACTGAGATGCTTTTTTATAATGTTCATGCATTTTTCTTCCACTGCCTTTTTTGCAAGACTCGAATGGATTTTTACATGTACCGTTTGAGGTTCCGTGATGGGCTTTCCTATCTGACTTACCAGATAACAGTCAGCCCCAAAAATACCAGGGACATTGGTTATTTCTCCGGATATTTCGTTGGCAACCAAGTTGTATAATTTGCCGGTATGGGTAATGGGATTTTTTCCTGCAGTGGCCTCAATGGTCATTGGCCGGTAAGGCGTAATCAACCCGTTTGCCCTGTTTCCCCTGCCCACCTGGCCGTCGTCACCACACTCAGCGCTGGTTCCTGTCACGGTTAAATAATAAATATTCTTCTCGTAATTATCGGCGGCGTTAATGGTGATGGCAACCTCGAAAGCCGTCAATTTTTTCACAAAGACCTGTATATATTCAAGCAGATTCGCTTTCATTTTAAAATATTCCTCTTTTGACGAGATAAATTTTGAAATGAAAGCTATGGCAATCGTAAGGTTGATATGGTCATACATTCTTATGCCCATGATTTTGATATCCTCGCCAACCATCGGATATGCCTGTTTTACTTCTGGTGAATTCAGGAACTGTTCGGTGCTGTAAACGAGCGACTCCGTTTCTGTCAGGGGTGAAAAGCCGACGCCAATCGAGGTGTCGTTTGCCAGGGGGATTGAGCTGTCAAAGGTCGCCCGCAGGTCCACGCTGCCTGTTCTAATCTTTGTTTCGACAACGACATTTTTTTCTGGTTCTAAGCATTGCATCCGTTCTCTGAGCCATCTATGGGTCGTTTCCCGGGCAAGTGCTTCCAGGGGTACCTTTTCGTTTCCTACCGTTTCGACTGCCCGTCCAACAATAATCAACTGTATGGGAGTCGTTACCTTGCCACCGCCAAAACAGACCTCAGAACGTCCACCCACCAGGAGGCATTTGTCAATATTATGATGTAATACCCTGCCGAATTTTTTCAGATAATACTGGGAAAAGGCAATGCTCAACTCTTCCGCTGCGCGGTCGCATAGAGTATCCGGATGCCCCAGTCCCTTGCGTTCGACAATTTCGATGGAAGATTGTTGAACAGGTAAGTCCTTCGTTTTTTCAATAATGATTTCCATAGCGCAACACAACCTCAACCAAAGCAGCACAGATAGGGCAAGTGGCAGGTGACGGGTGATGGTTTTCTCGCCACTCGCCATTCGACACACGTCACTATTTCAAAAACTTACAAAAACTTGTCCTCATAAAAATGGGGAAGAGAAGTTTTTACAAGGTAACACCATAATATAATTTAGTATGCCATAATTGGATTAGTTGTGCAATAGGTTTATTAAACGCGCATCTGCATCACGGGTGTAAACAAAGGGGAAAGGGGGAAAGGGAGAAATGGGGGGGAGAAAATCCAAAGGTATTTTTGATTCGTCTTTTCTGCATTTTCAGCAAAAATATTTTTTTACGAATAAGAGAAGTAATCACACAAAGACACGGAGCCGCAAAGAATAAAGAATGATGAAATTCGCTGAGGATTCCTCCCCCTTTCTCCCCCTCAATGAGGGGGACAGGGGAGTGTGGGGATATACCATAAATCTTTGTGTCTTGGTGGCTTTGTGTGAGGAAACAGAAAGCCTTTCTTTTCCCGACTGGAGACTTCTATTTTTTCATACATGCCCTTTCCTATTTATGAATGTACCAATGACCCATTCATTCTGAGGGATCTAATTGTTTTTAATTCTTTTGCTTCATTAAGTTTCGCTTTATATATATCCCATCTAAGTTGCAGATTCATCCAAAAATCTTCTGAAACCCCAAAGAATTTTGCAAGCCGTAAAGCTGTACTGGGTGTCACACCACGGCGTTTGTTGATAATTTCATTAACCCGCTGGTATGGAACATGAATTTCCTTTGCCAATTCCCGCTGAGTGATACTCATAGGGATTAGAAATTCTTCAAGAAGCATCTCCCCAGGGTGGGTTGGCTCTCTATGTGTTGGTATACGAACCATATTTACCTCCATAAAATATCTTAATTTCTATCAATGATAATCCGTAATCTCTACTTTTTCCGGTCTGGATTCCTGCCATGTGAACCATATACGATATTGATCATTTATCCTTATGCTATACTGCCCTTTTCTATCTCTTGTTAGCGCCTCCAATTTATTGTTTGGGGGAACACGTAGTTCAATGAGATGTTTTACAGAATCAAGTTGATCCAATTTCCTTGATGCAATCTTCCATAATGATTGTGGGCATGTTTTTCTTGCATCTTTAGAATTTTTGCCGTTGAAAATATCTTCCGTTCCCTTGTCTTTGAATGACTGAATCACACTTATATGTTAGCATGGAACTCATGCTATTATCAATTATAAATTATTTGTCTAACAGGTTATTATATAAGTCTGTATATCCTGATAAAAGCGGGATATACGAGAAAAAGCACGTTGTGTGCCGGAATTAAATTATGCAAAATGGCGGCTGTTTCCACACTGCTTCTGCCGGTTCAATCCCACAGCAGGTTTGTAACGTGAACCCGCTTAGGGTTTCGCCTTGCCCAACTCAACCCACAGAACTCATACGGTATGCTTAATCCCGTAAAATTGAATAAAGGCATAGAATTACTTTTTAGACAACCCCAGTTTACTGTACACCTTGTTTCCACACTATTTTCTGAAGAACTCATTATTTATTTTGTTCAAAGAACAAGCTTCTACAAAAGCTCGTCCTAAAGCTGTTTGATAGACACTGCTTAGAATTTCCCCTCCCATAGAGGTAGTCGGTGTGATACATCCTAACCTAATAAGATTGCTTAATGCTAGCTGTACTTTATAGTCAGGGACAATTTGACCATGTTGTGGTACATTCAATTCTACGCGTTCTGGTAGGAAAGCTGTCCCAATACCTCTAATAGATGTCTGCTCTGAAACTAAATAAATTTTTTCTAATATAACCGCTTCAAAAGAAGTAATATTTTCTAAAATTGTAATATACGATCTCATGATTTCTTTGCCGAAATTCGCATCAGCAGCATTGACTAATAACTTAGCCCAAATGTCTTGAAGTAAATCATCTTCCTCCAAAGAACCAGATTGAAAAAGAGGAATCGCAATTTTCATAGGCACAGCACGTGAAGGCTCTCGTAAGTTCCTCTCATTAAGCAATTCATTTACTCTTTGCATCAAACGAATTTGTCTTTCCCACCTCATGTATTTCAATTTATCTTCAAAAATGCCCATTCCTTGCTCAATGGGACCTTTTATAAATTGTGATATAAAGCTCCCGAATTCTCGTACAGCATCAATTCCTTTGCCTGCTGTTTTTGCTACTTCTCGAATAGCTCTGGATTCTTCTTCCATATCTTTATCATTAAATCAAATGTGGAATTGAGTGGCAACTACCGATGGCACACAGAATCTGCGAACGCTTGTATTCGCATAATTCGCAACGGCAAGGCTGCAGCTCTAAAAAAGTTTTTCACTCGAATGACTTGTTCGCACCCTATTAGCGGCATGAAAAGTCAGTGACTACCCGCATAGCGGGTGGTCACTGACTAATCTCCCGATATTTTCCATTTATGTTCATAAATATTTTTCTTTAAGCAAATACTGCAGACGTTTATCCTGCCTTTATCACTTATCATAACTTGGGTAATAGGCTTCTCTCCAGCAGGTGAAATGCAACCTTCCAAATTTTCTTGGCATCTCCCACCCATTATTACATTTGTCTTGGTTATGTTAATCGGTTTAGGGAAAAATCGTTTTTTGATTTTTATTTCAATATGAAACCATAAATCCCTGAGTGGTTCTTTGCTCCTTTTCCAAATAAATATAAAGATGCCACTCGCAAAGCCAAGAACTGTTACCCAACCTGCGAGTTTTTCAATATCCATATTTTAAAACATAACAATTTATTATGCAGACCTGTATATCCTGCTAAAAGCGGGATATACGAGAAAAAACAAGTTGTGTGCCGGAATTAAATTATACAAAACAGTGTCTGTTTCCACACTGCTTTTGCCGGTTCAACCCCACAGCGGGTTTGCAACCTGATACCATATATTTTAATGTCCAGGAATTTCAATGTTGTAGGGGCAATTCATGAATTGCCCCTATATGCAAATCGAAAAAGTCGCCGGAAGCCTAATAAATTGCAAAGCAGAGCTTGGGAACAAGCAGTGAAAGGGCACGCGGCAGCGTGCCCTTACAGTTTTATTCTAAATCTTCCTCTTGGAAATGGCGCGTTCTTCCGTGTCTGACTTTGCCCTTTGGTTCCTCACAGTGTATAAAATCCATCTCTCTTTTTAAGAGGTCTATTTTATAGATCTTCACCTTTACTACTGCCCCGATCTTATACATTTTTTTGCTTCGTGTGCCAACGAGCGCCATGTTCTTTTTGTCTACACGATAGATGTCATCAGACAAGGTGCGGATGTGGACGAGTCCTTCCACGAGGTACTTATCGAGTTGAACAAAGAATCCATATTCCTGAACACCGGTAATAACGCCATCCAGGATGGCGCCAATCCTGTCTTCAAAGAACCGGAGCAATTTTAGTTTGGTAATTTCCCTTTCAGCATCGTCCGCCCTGCGTTCGGTCATGGAGCAATGCGCCGCCCAATCGGGCAGACAATTCGCCCATGCGCCTTTCATCTGAGGAGACGACAACTCACCGGAGAAATACTGGTCCAGAATCCTGTGGACGATCAGGTCAGGATAACGTCGTATCGGCGACGTAAAGTGGGTATAGTGGTCCATTGCAAGCGCAAAATGTCCCCCGCCTTCTGCCTTATAGACGGCCTGTTTCATGGATTTTAACAGCACCAGGTTTATGGTATATGCCTCAGGCTTCCCGCGCACTTTGTCCAATAATCCTTGCAACTGCTTGCTTTTGAATGGGTCTATTTTTGTATGCTCCAGCCCTCGTGCAAAATCAGCGAATTCCCGCATGTCCTCCTTATCAGGCTCAGGATGGACACGGCACAAGAGCGGCATTTCCTTTTCATACATAAACGTTGCAACCGTTTCATTGGCCAGAAGCATAAATTCCTCTATTAATTTGTGGGAGATATCTCTTTCCACCTTCTCGACGTTTTTGACACGGCCCTTTTCGTCCAATTTTATTGAGACTTCAGGGATGTCCAGTTCCAGGGCGCCGCGTTCCAGGCGGTTATGAAAGAGCAATTGGGCGAGATGCGCTGTGTCCTTTAATAACTCTGCAACGTTGTCTGATATGTGCGAAGTCATTTCCTTATTGAGGATAGCGGTGGCCTGGTTATACGTCAGACGTTTGGAAACGTTAATAACGGAATGTCTAATCTCCGACTTGAGGAGATGCCCTTTGCTGTCAATGGTCATAAAAACACTTTTGGTGAGACGGTCTTCCCCTTCCTTCAGGCTGCAAAGATTGTTCGATAATATTTCGGGCAGCATAGGGATAACTTCGCCCGGTAAGTAGACACTCGTACCGCGGTAGCGGGCATCATCGTCAATCGCTGTGTCAGGTTTTACATAGTATGAAACATCGGCAACGTGTACGCCCAATTGCCAGTGTCCATGCCTGTCCTTTTCGAGGGACACCGCATCGTCAAAATCCTTGGCGTCTTCCGGATCGATGGTAATAATCAGTTTGCTGCGCAAGTCGAGTCGGCTTTGAATTTCGGTTTGAGATACAGAATGGGAAATATGTTTCGTTTCATTTGCCACTTTTTGGCCAAAGGCGTGCGGCAGCTTGAATTGATACATAATGGAACGGAGGTCAACCTTATGGTCTCCTTCTTTCCCCAAAACGTCCGTAATCTCACCCTCTGGATTGAGATGTCTGGACGGCCACTCTGTGATCCGCACGACCACCTTGTCGCCAGGCTGCGCATCCATTGAAGATTCTTCTGCAACGTAGATATCTCTGAACAATCTCGGTTCATCAGGGGCGACAAATCGCAGCCGTTTTGTTTTTTCAAAGGTGCCTACGACAAGCTCATTCACGCGTTTCAGCACATTAACGATTTGTCCGGAAGCGCCTCTTTTTTCCCCCTTCCATCTCTTTGGTATCTGTGTTGTGGCAGGAAGCCGCACTACCACAAGGTCTCCATGCATGGCAGAGCCCATGTCTTCTTCATTAACATAAATGTCTTCACCGCCATCTTCTTTGACCGGGACAACGAAACCGAATCCCCTGGGATTGCAGTCGAGGGTTCCCACGAGCAAGTGTACCTTTTGGGGATCGGCGTATTGTTTTTGCTTGACCTTCACAACCTCGCCTGAAAATTCCAGGCCGTGCAGAAGATCGCAAAACGCCCTGTATTCTACATCGCTGACCTCAAAATGTTCCGCAAGCTCAGCGGCTGTCATGGGGTTGTATTTTTTGCTTTTTATAAATTGGAGGATAGAGGCAAGGTCGATCATGATAATTTAGGATCAAAATAAACTGAAAAAAATGTAGATTGATAATTGATTTGCAATAGTATTCAGTCTCTTCCTTTTGCATGCAATATCGTAAGACCAACGAGATCATCGTTATGATAATGGTAAATAATATCGTCTTCCATTACGCTGTCGTTTGCCTGTTGTGGCTTCTTGAAGCTTATGTAAAGTACATCCGCCTCATCATCATAATCAACCCATAAACGTTTCGAAGGCCTCTTTAAGAGATATGGAATGGACTCTAAAATATCGCTCACTTTTTCCATACAAACCCCTTTTTAACAATCTTTTCTGGTTTAGAAGTCATGAAAGCAGTTATTACAAATCCATCATTCTCCTGCTCTTTGTAAATTACAACAGCATTTTTCTCAGAAATAGATGTCTTGCCATAGTGTTTAACAGCTATAAATTCTTTCCCTTTGCCACCACTTATGATATCCGGATCCTCTAATGTTTCAAAGACTATATCCTGATTACCAGCCATATAATCATGAGACTCAACGATATGAGATCACCTTTCCGATGTAAGTCGTATTTCTTTTCCATTTTTTGAAATAACTGTGCCAATCATGGTTTAAGATTAATCGTAAATCTAAAATATTACTGCTATGTTTTAGGTAGTCTATTTTTTATAGAGTCTACGTTCGAACATTTTCACGTAATCTGTCCACGAGCTGTTTGTGTCTTTATGTTCGCTGATTGCCTTCGTGGCGGCATGTACCTTTGCATCAAGATTGTCCAGGTAGTGTAAGGCAATGGCTTCGGGTGTACCGGGCTTTACCGGCGAACCCCACTCATATTCGCCGTGATGGCTTAATATCATGTGGAAAAGGACATTGAGCAAGTCGGACGGAAACCCGTCTATTTTCGTGGACTTTTCATTGACCATAAGAACGCCGGAGATGAGATGGCCGGTAAGTTGTCCCTCGTCGGTGTATTGGAAACTGCGGTCGCAGGATAATTCCCGTGTCTTCCCAATATCATGTAGGATAACGCCGGTAATTAATAAATCTCTTTTTATCGCTGGATACAGATTTGAAAAGCTTACTGCCAACCTGGCGACGGAAAGGATATGTTCGAGCAGACCGCCAAGAAAGGCATGATGGTATTGCGTAGCGGCAGGTGTGGTGGAAAATATCTTGCAAAAGAATTCGTCTGAAAAAAATACGTTCAGCAGCTTTGAAAGATACGGGTCTTTAACTGTTTTGATAATCTGCCTGAGTTCATTCATCATCTCAGGCACGTCTCTTTCCGTGCAGGGGATGAATTCGCCCATCTGCACCTGTGCATCAGGAACGGGGCAGATTTCGGTAATCCGGATTTGCAGGATGTTATTGAAGGTTTCAACGACACCTTTTATCTTTACAAATCCATCTTTATTAAAACTGTTACAGAGTTGCGGTGATGCATCCCATTTCCTCGCCTCAAGGAAACCGGATTTGTCTGCGAGCTGGAGGTTGAGATATGGTTTCTTTTCTCTTGTTTCCTTGACTTCCTTTTTCAGGACAAGGAAGACGTCTTCCACAGGTTCGCCGCTTTTCAGGCTGGATATATAGGTTCGTGGCATTTTATATTATAGAGAATGATTTGTGATTTTAAAATGGAAAAGTCTCGTTTTCTGCAGTTTTTGCTATCCATGTAATTACAGAGTACAAGTGACTTATTACCCGGGATGTTTATATGGATTTTACGTAAGTAATGGGTCAATGTCAAGCAGTATAAGTGCTGAGCCTGCATTTTTTTATTGCAAACCGTTGCCGAACTGTTTAATATTTATCTTCAGTATGTACATTTTAATTAGGACGCAGATTTTCACGATACACGGGTAATATTTTATTCTGCATTTTCGTGAGGACAAGCCTTTATTTTTTTAATCCCGACAATCGTTCGACTGATCCTTCGACAAGCTCAGGATGCAGTGCCGTTCATGGTGAGCCTGTCGAACCATCACGACGAAGTCTGTGTTTATCAGTGTCCAAAGTGAAATAATAAAATGGCCGAATTACTGGAAAAAATTAAAACAAAAAAGGCTAAAATCGGCGTCATCGGGCTTGGTTATGTCGGACTGCCGCTTGCACTTGAATTTGTTCGAAGCGGCTACTGTGTAACGGGCATCGATAAAAGCAAGGAACGAGTCGAGTCGCTGAGCAAGGGAAAATCGTATGTAATCGATGTAAGAGACGAAGACATTGCGCAGTTCGTCGAAAAAGGTATTTTAAATATAACCGATGATACCAGCGTATTGTCAGACCTGGATGCTATCAGCATTTGTGTGCCAACGCCGTTGACGAAGACGAAAGACCCCGATATGTCTTATATAATAAATGTGGGTCAAGAGATTAAGAAGTACATGCATAAAGACCAACTGTTCATCCTGGAGAGCACAACGTATCCGGGAACAACGGAAGAATTGGTTCAACCGATATTGGAAGAGAGCGGTTTGAAGGCAGGGAAGGATTTCTTTCTCGCCTTTTCTCCGGAACGCATTGATCCGGGAAATAAGCGGTATTCCGTCAAAAATATCCCAAAGGTAATAGGCGGCGTAACGGAACAATGCACAGAACTGGGGCGTTGTTTATACAGCCAGATCATCGAAACGATTGTGCCCGTTTCGTCTCCGAAAGTAGCGGAGATGGTAAAACTCCTGGAGAATACCTTCCGGAACGTCAACATTGCATTGGTCAACGAGATCGCCATTATGGCCGAAAGGCTTGGCATCGATGTCTGGGAAGTTATCGATGCCGCAAAGAGCAAGCCTTTTGGCTTTATGTCATTTTATCCTGGTCCGGGTCTGGGAGGCCACTGTATCCCCATCGACCCTCTGTATCTTTCCTGGGTTGCAAAAAAGAACGGATTTGAATTACGGTTCATTGCGCTTGCAGACCAGATAAACAGCGCTATGCCTGAATTTGTCGTAGAAAAAATCACAGATGCGCTGAACAGTGTGGAAAAGAGCGTAAAAGGCTCCAATATCCATATTCTTGGCGTCGCTTATAAGAAAGATATCAATGACGTTCGGGAGTCGCCTGCCCTTGAAATTATGAACATCCTGAGGCTCAAAGGGGCTAAGATATCGTATACCGACCCATATATTCCGGATATTGATTATCATGCGCTTACTGTCAGCTCGAAGCCCCTGACGAAGGAACTGCTATCGAAGATTGATTGTTCCGTTATTGTGACAGACCACAGCAATTTTAATTATAACCTGATTGTATCCCATTCCAAACTGATCGTTGATACCCGCAACGCCTTAAAGGGTATCAATAAGAAACATATCGTGCGACTCTAACATGACTGACCTGCTTTTCGAAATCGGCGCCGAAGAAATTCCTGCCAGTTATATCGATCCGGCATTAAATCAGATGAAGACATTATTTACCGAGCAGGCAAAAAAACATCATCTGGAAATGCGTTCCATTTATAGCACCGGCACACCGAGAAGACTGACCCTGTTTGTACAAGGGTTGCCTCAAAAGCAGGAGAGCGTGACGGAAGAAATCCAGGGGCCTTCTGCTGCGGTTGCCTTTGATAAGGAGGGAAATCCGACAAAGGCAGGGCTGGGTTTTGCCAAATCCCAGGGTGTCGATATAAAAGACCTTCAGATAAAAAAGACTCCTAAAGGGGAATATTGTTTTGCAATTAAGAAAATAGAGGGACACGAAACGTTGCACATTTTGCCAGATATATTACCTGCAATCATCAGGAATATCTCATTTCCCAAGTCCATGAAATGGAAAGGAGCCGGTTTGTTTTTTGCCCGTCCCATACGCTCCCTTCTTGCGCTATTCGGAGATCAAGTGGTTCCTATAGAAATTAATGGTATTAAGGCGGACAGATTCATCTTTGGACACCCATTTTTATCCGGGAAGAAGATTGAAATTTCAAAGGCCGATTGGGAATTATACAAAAGATTACTTAAACAGGAAGATGTTGTTGTTGATATGACCGAGCGTCGTGAGACACTGAGGACAAAGATAACACAACTCATGACACCCTATGGCGCAACTATTGACGACGAAGAGTTGCTGGATGAGGTAACCAATCTGGTAGAATACCCAAATGCCATTGAATGCTGTTTTGACGAAGAATTTCTCGATATTCCCGCGGATGTCATAGAGACGTCCATGAAGGAGCATCAGAGATATTTCCCCATTAAGAAAAAAAAGGAAAAGCTTTTAAATAAATTTATAGCAGTACTGAATCGAAATGAGAGTAATGCCGATACTGCCATTCAGGGAAATGAACGTGTTTTAAAGGCGCGGCTCTCTGACGCCAGGTTCTTTTGGAAAGAGGACAGGAAGACCCCGCTTATAAAACGAGTGGAAGATTTAAAAAACCTTGCCTTCCTTGAAAAGCTGGGAAATTACTTTGACAGGACAAACAGGATTATCAAACTCTCCAAATACCTATCAACCCAATTAACGCTGCCTCACGAGGAGATCGAACTCGTGAAGCGGTCGGCGGAATTATGTAAGGCAGACCTTCTCACCCAAATGGTAGGAGAATTCCCATCATTACAAGGAATTATGGGAAGAGGGTATGCCGAATGGGACGGCGAGGAAAAATCTGTCGCCATTGCAATTGCAGAACATTATATGCCCCGCTTTGCCACAGATAACATTCCCACGTCAAGGATTGGCGCTATTGTGGGCTTAGCCGACAAGTTTGACACGATATCCAGTTGCTTTGCCCTGGATTTAATCCCTACCGGCTCACAAGACCCTTATTCTCTGAGGCGGCATACCTACGGCATTATACGGATAATAGAAGAACATGGATTTGCGTTAGATATTGGAGAAATACTTTACACAGCATTGGATTTGCTTCCCCTGTTTGAACAAAAAGCTGACAGTCGTTATCATCCGGTAATCCTTGATAAATTAGTGCCCAAAATAAAAGAATTCTTTAAAGACAGATTATTCCAGATTAACATAGAAAGGGGATATCGTTACGACCTGGTGAACGCCGCCTTGAAGGCCGGAATAGGATTTGACGATATCCATAATTTTTCACAACGATTAAAGGTCATATCTTTTATTTCTCAGGAGAAATGGTGGCCTGATTTAGTTACGGTTGTCGAAAGGACGTTTAACATAGGTAAAAAGGCGAATAGCAGCGGCTCGGTAAATGAACGTATTTTAACCGAACCGGAGGAACGCACATTGTGGGACGTTTACAAAGAGAATGATGAGGCTGTCCGAAAGCTTATCGGTGAGAAAAAATATGAAGAAGCCTCCCGTACGTATTGCAACAGCTTCGCCAAGCCCGTCCACGCATTTTTTGACAGGGTATTTGTGAATGTTGAAGATGAAAACGTCCGCAGCAATAGATTGTCGCTCATGAAAACGATTAACGAATTGTACTCTCAAAAGATAGCCGACCTTTCGGAAATCGTCATGCCGAATGACAAGGCTCCTGGCAGTTCGGCTCCATAGTAATATAGCAATAGATTTACGATTTTCTCAATCGTTCGACTGACCCTTCGACAGGCTCAGGGTGCAGTTCCGTGCATGGTGAGCTTGTCGAACCATCACGATGAAGTCTCGAATCTTAATTCGCAAATCGTAATTTGTGTTCGATGATGGAAACTTTGAATATTTTTTATAGAAAGTGAGGTTTTTACATGAAAAACGTAGAATTTTCCATAGAAGGAAGCATGCTTACCATTAAGATAGATTTATCAAAGGAATTCGGTCCTTCCTCGTCGGGGAAGAACATCATTGTCGCATCAACGGAAGGAAACGTCACGATTCCAGATCGCGAAGAAAAGATCGGCTTAAACATCTATCGGAAAAAATAGCAGTTCTTCTGTATCATGGTAGTTCGGACACCGCTCCCAGATTGCTTAAGGCATCAGGGTGGGCAGGATTGTATTTCAATGCCTCCCTGAATTCTCTTATGGCATTACTCAATTGACCTTTTCTGGTAAATATAACGCCAAGATTGTTATGGACGTCGGCATTTCCTGGATTACCTTGTAATGACTTCTGAAAGGCCGCGGCAGATTCACCCAGCATCCCCTGTTTCATATAGGCAACGCCCAAATTGTAAAGTACTGTAGGATGATCGCCCCTGATCGAGATATAAAGTTTGTATTCGGCGACTGCCTTATCGTAATTGCTTGTCTTCAAGTACGTGTTGCCAAGATTATAGTGCGCCTCTGACAGGTTTTGATCAAGACGCAAGGCACAACGATATTCTTTCGCCGCATCTTCATATATACCTTTTTGTTCATACAGCGTGCCCATGTTGTTGTGCGCATCGGGATACGATGGGTTAATAGACAAAGACTTCCGCAACTCGGATATTCCCTCCTCTTCCTGTCCTCTCTTGATTAACAAAATTCCCAAACTGCTGTGCGCCTTGTAGCTATTCGGCTCGCGCTCAATAATCTTTGACCACAAAGTAAATTCGTCCTTCCAGTCCTTCGACCGCGAAGAGGTCTGCCATACGAAACCAAAAAGGATACTTAAAGTGAGAACCCAAACTGAAATACGAAGTGGATGTAACCTCAGGGCGCTCATGTGCGTGATGAAGTAACTGCCCATAATGCAAAATCCAATCACGGGAATATAGAGATACCGTTCAGCCATGATATTGCCAATAGGTACAATGTTCAGAACAGGAAGTAAGGCAACGAAGAACCACAGGAGAGAAAAAAATAAAAATTTGGAATGAAAAAATAACCTGCTGCCAATCACTGCTATAGAGATAATCAGGAGGAGAGACAGGATACAAGACATATCCCAGGGCGATGAAGCAACAGGAACAATGTAATCGGCATTGAGATTCATGGGAAAAAAGAGAAGCTTGAGGTAAGACGCCAGCACCTTGAGCATGGTAAGGAAATAAAACCAAAGATTTTCTTGTGGATAAGAGACGCCGGACTCAACAGGGTTATGAAACCACCAGAATCGGACAAGCAGGTAAAAGATAGTAACAAAGATATAACCCAGATAAAAACGCAATATACGATAGGCAAGCGTATGACGGCTGCCTATTATAGTATTGACACGAAAACACCCCTCACCCATGCCCTCTCCCACAAGGGGCGAGGGCACTTTCCCTCCCTTGCCTGTCCTGAGCGAAGTCGAAGGAATGGGAGGGATTAAGGGAGGGTGAAATATATTCACGCTCTTTTGTGAGAAAATTCTTTTCCACCCCCCTGTGTCCCCCCTTGCGAAGGAGGGGATTGAGGGGTGGTCAATTTGGTTGCGCCTATGCAGCGCTAGGTAGTCGAAGAAAAATATGAGTAAGGGCAGGGTAATGGCCATTTCCTTTGAAAAAAGCGCAAAGAGATATGACAGGAGGGAAAGAGGGTAAAGGTAAAAATTAGATTCTTCGCTCCGCTCAGAATGATAAACACTGACATGCTGAACCCTTCGCCTTTTGTCATTCTGAGGCGAAGCCGAAGAATCTTGTTTTTGCTCAGGGTAAACTCCGTGATGTATTCCGGTTCCGAGCGGGCTTAAATTCCTGTACATAAATTTATTGGAAGCTGGCGATTTGACATACAGAAGAAAGGCGATGATAAAAAAAGTTGCAGCCAGGAGGTCTTCGCGGTAGCTCACGGCATTTACAGCCTCAGATAAAACAGGATGACAGATAAAGAAAAGCGATGCCGGGAATGCGACCGGCGTATTTTTTACCATGAGCTGAACAAGGAAAAATAAGAGGACAGAATTCAGGGTATGAAGTACGACATTGGTGAGATGATACCCCAGCGGATTCAGATGCCACAGAGAGTAATCCACGAAATAAGACAGGGTCACGACAGGCCGGTAACTGAGTTCGCCCGACGCTGCAAAATACTTGCTGGTAAAAAGCCCCCAGAAATTCTTCCAATCCCGGATAAAATAATTCCCGGAAATAACGTAGACGTCGTCAAAAACGAACGTATTGGATAATGTGTTAAGATATGCGGCAAAAGATAAGATTATTAAGCCAAGCACGGCAAAGACCGCCTCACCTTGCAAGCGCTTCGCCGGGTTACTGAGGTGTGTTATTTTTGAATACATAATCTTCAGTTGGAAAAACATTACCCCATCGCGGATTCTGGTTTGTAACGCGAACCCGCGGGGGATGCATAACGCTCCGGTTAAGTTGCGGGCCAAGGGGCGTGCTTCTTGCCCCCCGGCTCCTCTGAACCAGCAAGAAGCATGAACCGAAGGAGCCGCCAGCTTCAACCGGTTCTTAGGCAGCATAAATAAATATTTATTATTCTCTCCCACTTGGTTTTGGTCTATTCTCAACTTTGGCAACCCAACCTTCATTGGCTTCTGGAATACAGTCGAATCTCGTTATGTATGGTTTGATATCAATAAGGGGTGTACCATCCAAAACATCTATGCCTGAGACTTCTAGAATGTTATTTGAGCGCGCCAGAAGTTTAACCACTGTCATTCCAATTCCATTTGGTCTGCATGGATGTCTTGACGCAAAAACCCCATGCGGTTCATCAGAAAGAAACGTCGGCCTTACCAATACCACTTTCCCAGCTTTATTGAACTGATACAATAATATTATGTGTGAAAATGTATCAATGTCTTTCAACCCCTCTGCGTATTTTTGATCTAACTCCACAGTCCCTTTTGAATCCGGAGCGAAAGCTCCTTGTACCGGGGTTTCTTCCTTGCTCTTGAACTCCGTATGAATGACACCAATGGGTTTGATAACCACGACCTTATTCCTTCTGCTTATGTCTGTTTAACAAGTTATTATACAGACCTGTATATCCTGCTAAAAGCGGGATATACAAGAAAAAGCACGTTGTGTGCCGGAATTAAATTATACAAAATGGTGGCTGTTTCCACACTGCTTTTGCCGATTCAATCCCACAACGGGTTCCGGCTTCGTCGTGAGCTCAGCCGAACGGTTTGCAACTTGAACCCGCTTAATAGCCGCAATGGTGGATGTTGGGTTTTGCACACGCTCTACCCACTACATAATTAAATGGGCACGCGGCATCTTGCCCCTATATAAGGATTTTACAATAGCCATAAAGTCACCAAGACACTAAGTCTTTTCTTTGCGACTTGGTGTCTTGGTGGCGTAAAAATTATGGTAGGATTTAACTAATTTTTATAAACATGGACTTTGCTGCGCCGCAGATGGGGCATTTGTCCGGCGCTGCCTTTTCAACCGTGTTTCCGCAGACCTGACAGACATAATAATCCACAGCCTCGTTTTTCCCCAGATTATTTAATGCCTTTTGATAAAGTTCCGCATGTATCTTTTCGACCTTGTTGGCAAATTCGAAGCTCTGCTGCGCCTGTTTATTTCCTTCCTTTTTGGCCTCCTCGATCATCTGGGGATACATCTTTGTAAATTCGAACGTTTCTCCTCCAATTGCCTCCTGGACATTTTCTTTTGTGTTTCTCACGCCTCCCATTACCCGCAAATGGGCGTGGGCATGAACCGTTTCGGCCTCTGCCGCTGCGCGGAAGAGCTTTGCTACCTGTTTGTGACCATCCTCTTCAGCCTTTTTGGCAAAGGCGAGGTATCTTCTATTGGCCTGCGATTCACCCGCAAAGGCATTCTTCAAGTTATCCATCGACGACATGGTGTTTCTCCTTTCCTTTTAAGTTAGGCTGGGTTTTACATCGTGAAACCCAACGACTTTTTGTTTTATTACACACCCCTTTATCCCCTCTTTTTAGAGGGGACTAATTGCACCTCCCCTCTATCAAGAGGGGGCGGGGGTGTGTTGCAGTTTCTGTATACTATAAACTTTAAAATCCTATACATGTGAAAATTCCGATTCACAGACGATTCCTTCGTTTTGTAATAATTGCCTGCACCTCCTTACTACGTCTTTTTCATTCCCCGAAATATAAAACTTTACCAGTGCTTTTAAAGGTGTTTTGGGTTTTTCTTTGACCTCGTTATTAAGTAGTTGTTCCTTTTGAAGGATTGTCCTTGTATGCCTGGCTGTTCCGTAATTTCCGTCTATTATACTGATTTTCCTACCCATTACTTTCACGATTTCTTTTTTTATTAAAACATAGTGAGTACAACCCAAGACGATGGTTGAAATATCCTCTTGGTTTACAGATGAAAATAAATGGGAAAGATACTCTTCAATTTCCCGTCCATGGGTATGGCCTTGCTCGATAATCTCCACCAGTCCCGGACAAGGAAGCGGAACAATTTCAGAACGATGTTTGTAGTGACGTATCAATTCATTGAATTTTTTGCTCTTTAACGTGAGCGGAGTTGCCATGACGATGATTTTGCCGTTGAGGCACAACTCCACGGCAGGTTTTACGGCAGGTTCCATTCCAACCACGGGAAAAGCGCACATCTTGCGAATCTCGTTGATAGCAGCGCCCGTAGCCGTATTACAGGCAACGACCAGACATTTAATTCCGATAGATGATAAGAATTCAGCGGCCTTTATGGATAAAGCCCGGACGACATCTTCTGGTTTGTCCCCGTATGGGGCATGAAGTGTATCGGCAAAATAAATAAATTCCTCATATGGCAGTATCTTGATTATCTCGGCAAGGACAGATATCCCTCCGATACCGGAATCGAAGACCCCTATGGAGAGTTTAGCGCTTGGATTGTCCATTATAAGTGTATTTTATCTATTCATGTGATGGAAAAAAGCTGCTGCTGAAGTCAGCCTAATTAAATGTATAGGCATTTCAATTTTTAATGATTCCCCTCTAAAAAGAGGGGATAAAGGGGTGTGTAAGTTTGCCGTAACACACCCCCAACCCCTCTTTCTAGAGGGGAGCTTAAAAGTCGCTGCCGAAGTCACCCTATTTTATCACAATTTGCATTGAAAATATTCATTCACACATAAAATTATGGGCAATGGGCATCCGTCTGCCCGATCCAAACGCCTTGGACGTTACTTTGATGCCCGGCGCTGCCTGCTGCCGTTTGTATTCGTTTCTATTTACCTTTTTGATAATCTCACGCACTATTTTTTCATCATATCCCATTCGGATGATTTCGTCAACACCCTTTGCATCCTCCACGTAAGCCTTTAGTATTCCATCCAGGATATCGTAAGGAGGCAGGGTGTCCTGGTCGAATTGATTAGGTTTTAATTCCGCAGAAGGGGGTTTATCAATAGAATTTTGTGGAATAATTTCTCTTTCTCGGTTTATGTACCGGGCCAGTTCGTATACCATTGTTTTTGGAACGTCCGAGATTAAAGCCAGGCCGCCGCTCATATCTCCGTAAAGGGTGCAATACCCGACGGCCAGTTCTGATTTGTTTCCCGTTGTCAGGACAAGGTATCCATACTTGTTGGA
>JACRII010000099.1 GCA_016235875.1 Planctomycetota bacterium | reverse complement strand
TTTTTAATAAATTTATAATTTGACAACTTTTGCGGCCTTGTAGCCCTTTTGGTCCTTCATGACCTCGAACTCGACCTTATCTCCTTCTGCAAGGGTTCTAAACCCCTCACCCTGGATTGAAGTTTGATGTACAAAAACATCATCTCCGTTGTCCTGGGAAATAAAACCAAATCCCTTCTTGTCATTGAACCACTTCACTGTTCCATTTGCCATTCTTAAATCACCCCCTCTCACATTAAAAAAATTATAAAAACAAAAAAGGCTACAAGGTTGTAACCTTGTAGCCTTAATATAACGCGAATATATAATACGACTTTACAATACAACCGAACGACACAATCAGATATTATCAAACATCGTGTATTAAAGCAAGGTAAAATAAAAATAAATTTAATTACAGTGGATTTTGTTTGTTATCTCAATCTGCGAAACTCTGGTTTGTTCCTAACCCGAAACGAGTCGGAAACCGTAGCGCGGGTAGTTTATCCCCCGCTCAATGCCTACCACAAGGGACTTCGTCGTGAGCGCTCAGTCGAACGATCGGCGCTACGTTTTTTGCCAAAAATGTCAAAATTGTTTTATTGAGAATCTAATGTGCAGCGGATTGAAGTTTCGCCATCTCAAGCTGACCACACCGTGCATAATCAATTGACTCACCCAGGATACGTGCGGCTTCCTGCGGGGCGTGGAAGCCCATTGAGTTTTCAGCCGCCACATAGTCCAACCGCCACTGTGCCTTACGGTGTAAGGCTTGTGCTGTTTTCAGTTGTTCGGCAGGCATGCCAAATTCCTGTGCCTGCTGCAAATCGTGGATGAGGGCAACCACCGCTTCCTCTGCCCGAATCATTAACGTCCTTGTGCAGTCTTGAATTAACTCGATACGGGCTTTGAGTTCTGCTTCGCTGAAATGGTGACAGGTTTGACATGCATTGGCAATGTTCAGCAATGGGCTACGTACATTATGATCGCTGATCTTGATGGCGCCTTCCCGCCTGTAAGGCATGTGGCAATCGGCACACGCCACACCACTGCGGGCATGGATTCCCTGACTCCACATCTCGAACTCTGGATGTTGCGCTTTCAGAACGGGTGCGCCGCTGGCCTTGTGTGTCCAGTCCTTAAAACCTATTTCGTCATAATAGCCTTCGATCTGCTCTGCCTTCAGGCCTTTATGCCAGGGATAGGTAAGGAGTTTGCCTTCACCCTTAAAATAATACTCTACGTGACATTGACCGCAGGCAAAAGAACGCATCTCCTGCCGCGTTGCCATAGTGTTAACGTCATACTCGCCTTTACGACCGTCTTTGCGCCAGCGTTCAATGCTGGGCAAATGAGGTAATGGATCATCCGACCCGGCTAATTTTTGAATTGCATTGAGGAAGCCAGGCCGAGTAACACGCAATTGCATGGTCTCCGGATCATGGCAATCTACACAGGTTACCGGATGGGAGACCATCTTGCGAGCCTCACCATACGGCATGGCACAGACAATCTCAAAGCCTTTCATAATTTGTTCTTGCCTGTGTGCCTCATCCGCGGGTATACCGGCTTTTATGCCAGCCTCACGGTACGCAGGCAGAACGGATGAGTGACAGTGCAGACACGCCCCCGGCTGTTTGACTATTTTGATTCGCTCCGTCATATCCTGATCAGACAGCATATAGGCATGGCCTCTGTCTTCGCGGTAATCCACACCGAAGGCATAACCTTTAAAAATCTCGCGCCAACGTGGGTCTTCTTCAAGTTTCTCAAAGGCCTCACTCCCGCCATGTCTGGTTCGCTCTGTATCAACTGTCCGTCGATACCCATCATATTGACGCGGGAAATTCTTGCCCCAGATAACGGGGTCGATTGTGTCTTCCGTTATTTCTACGACTCGAAACACCTGCTGTCGTGCCTCTTCTTTTCGCTGCGAGACGTTTTCCAGCAAAAGCACAACGCCTACTGTTGCGGCTGCGACTACGACAATGGTTAACAGATAAATAATCGTTTTGTTTCCCTGAAAACGATTAGACAAAAAATTGCTCATATGCAGGATACCTCCTTAAATTTTACATTTTTCATTTTAAACTGATTATTTTTATTAACCGCCTAAAGCCGCGGGCCGTGTCCAACACTGCTGTGGCAATGGATACAATCTAACATTTTCTTATCATTACCCGGATGTGTGGCGATTTCACATACTAACTTTCCGTGACAATGCAGACAGTTCTTTTGCAGAATGACACGATTCTTGGGTAGAACCCGAACTGGCTCATCGAAATCCTGCAAGGTAAAACCCTTTGAGTGCCAGAAGCCATTTTTTAATTTTGTTAAATATTTTGGAATGAATTCATGCGGAATATGGCAATCATTGCACGTTGCAACGGCATGATGACTCGCCTTTTGCCAGCCGTCATATTGTTCGCGCATGATATGGCAGTTTGCACAAGCCTTAGGGTCATTGGAGAGGTAGGATGCTCCCTGCGCATAATAAAACGTGTAGCTGCTTAGGCCAATAAATATGCCGATACAACCACACAGGAAAATAGCAAGAAAGTTTAAATTAGAAAGAAGTTTCATGCGAGAAATTTTTAAAATAAACACAAAGTCACATTGTAGGGGCAGGTTTCAAACCTCCTCCTGCATGTTCTCAAACGGGAACTATTTATTGTGGCAAGCCGTACAATTAACCCCCGCAGGTTTAGGATGCGGGGGCTCGCCAGCCCTGCCTACCGGATGACAGCCCGATTGCGTACAGTTCCCCACAAATGGCGGGTGCGGCGAATCAATAGCTGAAGGATGCGTTGGATTGGGATGACATACGGTACATGAAACCATCGATACAGGGAAATGGCAATTAAGGCAGTGACGATTCCTCGTATTTACGCCACCCCATGATGCCGTATGGCTTAAGGGCGTTGTATTGGTATGGCATCGTTCACAGAAATCCTCCTGATGACATACACTGCATTTCTTCCGTTCCCACGATGCGGCAAAACCGTGGGTCTTTCTCCTCCAGGCGTTATTGTGGCTTCTGGGTTTTTGGTCTTGATGACAATTGACGCACCAGTTCAGGTCATTGTGGCATCGCTTACAGTAGTTTTGATTGTAATAGAATTCGTTTCCATGCTTTTGTATCCAGCGTGCATCTGCGTGTTTTACCCATCGGTCTTCGTGATAGAGTGGCATACGGTCCTTTTTAATGTGTTTGTGGCAGACATTGCATGCAATTCCTTCTTCGCCTCTTTCTTTGTGGCATGGAATGCAGGTACCGAACATATCAGGAATAAGGTTTAGGGTAATTGCATCACTCTTTTCAATACCCTTGTGACATTGAACGCATTCTACCTTATTTTCAAGATGCACCTTGTGGGTAAATTTTAAATCACGATATTTTTTCGGGATAGGGTGTTTCACCTTTATCTTCATGCCCGGTCTTGTGTGGCAAAGCAAACAAGATTTAGGGTTGCTGGTATCAAAATCCTTCATGTGGCAGGAAAGACATTTCGCCATCTTGGGCCATTTGGGTTCAAGGTCTTCTTTATAATTGTGGCAGGTATTACAGTCCTTTAAACCCCTTTCCATGTGCTTTGCATGGCTGTAATGAATTTCAGACTCTTTACAGCCTCCCAACAGCATGAGGAAGGTAAGCATCATAAAGGGAATCGTATAATAGAAATTTTTGTTCTTCATATTAAAAATTTGTGCTGTAAGAAAGCAGCATCTGATGATATGTCTCCGGGTCTGTATCGCTTACTTCAGATGACCACCGCAGGCTGACATCAGACTGTTTTGTTAATAAATATTTTACCCTCATATAATAGGTGCGGACATTAATCTTTTGTTCAATATCTCTTGTATATTCGCTATCCAGAAGCGATTCCAGTCCGCTGCTCCCATCAAAATTGTATTTATAGAGTGAGTAGCCGGTGCCAGCGCCAATGTCAAACTTACCAATCTTTTTATCAAAGTCGACGCCGAGGTCAGCGCTGTGGTCGACACCCTTTGTGTTCCAATATTCTGCCGTAAAGGTGACCTTCGATTCCTGCAAAAGGACGTTGTTTACCATGAATGAAAAAAAGGTCCTGTTGTAATCGCGGTTAAAGGTGTTTTCATCACCCTTATCAATTACGCTTCTGTGATCCACACCGCTGGATATTCCGAACTTCTCCCCCAAACCCTTGTAACCCGTCAGACTGATGAGGTCGAAGGGCTCGAAGGTGCCGAGGATTTGATAAAATGGCGAAATATTGTTGCTTTGCTCGGAGATTGAATGGAGGAATCTGAAATAGGACAACTGTAAACTTGCGTCCCAGTCGATTTTATCCCATGATAATTTGACAAGAAAATCTTTGGGCAAGGTGTTTAAGACGGTATATCTTCCGTAAAAATTCAGGTCTTCATAGATTCTTTGCCACAAGTTGAAACCCACCTCATCATCAATGTAATTATCGTCAATAATACGGACGTAGTCCAGGTTTGTTATGGTGTCCATAAAGGGACGGACAGACACCCCGCTTCCTGCCACCGTATCGAAATAGGTGCTGCTGTATTGAGACGTCCTCATGCCGCCGAAGGCGTAAGTTGCAACAGGGCCAAGCTGTTGCTCATATTTTGCGCCATCGAAGAGAATGGTTTCGACAGAGTATTGATACTGCCGTCCCAAACGGAGATTGGATTGCTCAATAACCGGATTCTTGATATCCGCATATAAATAGTAAAGGCGCCCGTTGTAACTGCGGTCGTACGTATCGAGGATATCCCGAAATGCCCCGTCTTTCGACTCATGCCCATCAAGGTCTTCCGATAACCTTCCGGAACCGGCGATAGTCACCTTATTGTTAAAAAAATCTTTTGTCTTAAAACGCAGGTATTCATACATGTCATGGTCGTCTTCGTCTTCCGCCCAGCGGCCTTCATATTGGGCCTTAAAATTGCCAGAGACAAAATTATTATAGGTAAAACCGTTTGACTCCGTTAAACCCGTTATGGTATTGCTGGTATTGTTTGTTTGAGCAAAAAGTACGGGAGGTATAAATGTGATGAATAGGGAGAAAACAGTAACTATTTTTGATAGGGATAGCTTTACCTGCATCTTGAAATTATGTTTGCGCACAGCCATCTATAGTTATCAGAAAATACAAACTTTTAGCACGATGTAAATTCAGTTAATTTTGCCGAGATCGTACAGAATGAGTCTGTAATATATCAAAAATTCTTGAATTATCTACTGCTTTTTTCCTTATTGTTACGTTGGCCGATGGAGGTTTGACAATTTTCTTTTTGGCGGGCGATTTGAATTATCCGCAGCAAGACGTCCCCTGGTGATGCCGAACTTCATTGCAAGGTCTTCCACTCTGCTTACACCCATTTCATCACAGCATCGCAACGAAATTTCTGCGCATGCCACAGCGTCTTCCTCCGCATCGTGGTGTTTAAGACTGATGCCTAAATGTGCAGAAAGCATATTGAGTCTGTAACTATTTAAAGTTGGCCAAACCTTTTTAGCAAGAACACGCGTGCAGAAATAATGAAGTTCCGGGTAAGGGATTCCATATTCGTCAAGGAGACGGCGTAAAACACCTATATCAAAACTTGCATTGTGTGCAATAACCGTCTTTCCCTCTAAAAATGGCTTAAAATCATTCCAGAGTTCGTTGAATTGAGGCTTATCTTTTACATCTTCTTCGGTAATACCGTGAATGTAGGTGTTATAATAATTAAAGTAAAGCTCACGGGGTCTTATTAACCAGGAAGCCCTTTTTATAATTCTACCATGTTCAACTATTGCAATTCCCAGTGCACAGGCGCTCGAATACTTTTCATTTGCTGTTTCAAAGTCTATAGCAACCCACTCCATATGTGTCCTTATGTTCAAAAATTTAAATGGATATTTATGACAATCACAATTTATTGTCCGGATGCAGTGGATGCGTCTGTAATTTCCCGTGTGGTTGTGTAAATGTAATCACCGGAGTTCGTACCATCGCCGTTTGCGTCGTTTCCAGCGGCATAAAATGTTACTGTCCCCGTAGCATCGGCGGGGGCAATCCACTTGACCTTCCAACTCTTCTTTTTATTACCACTGCGCGTATGTTCTATGTAGGTACCCTTGTCTTCTTTTTTAAGCCCTCGATAATCATTGGGAGGAATAACTTGTGTAGTTTTCCCTATCGCTTTAAATTTTCCAATCTGATTATCATCGGCATCTATTGCCGTCATTTCGAAACCGTGCAACTTTCCGCTGGAGCTATTAAATGAAACCTTCAGTTTAACCGTCTCGCCAGGAGTGAAAGAGGTAGGCCCTGTAATGGAAAACTTGGCATTCCCTGAATCGAGTGAGTAGGAATTATGACAACCACTGTCATCACAGGTTCCTTTATCACCTGGCGCGCCTGTCCTGTAAGCTTCTGGTCCGGTTGACCAGGCAAATAGTGTCTTTGTGAACAAACTACTTAAAGCGACTATCATTAATATGAAACCGAGGGTGGATTTATTAATAATTTTCATAGATATTATTCCTTATAAAAATTATCAAAGGCAATCAAATATAAAAGTCCGATACGAATCAAAAGGGTATTACGTGATTATAACTACACAATATAGGGTTGTTTTTCAATAAAATTTTGGCTAATAAATTTCGTGTACTGATATTCATAACGGTTGTATTGTTTATATGGATATAGTAATCTTTTGCAGTTTTTCGTATAATAATTCAAAAGCAGTATAATGATATTGAGATTCTTATGTTATCGGGATGTGAGAAATGAAGCTCGGCAAGTTCGAAATCTATCCTGTAACCGACGGTTCCATATACCTGGACGGTGGGGCTGTGTTTGGGATTGTACCAAAGGTACTCTGGGAGAAGACGTACCAGCCCGATGAAAGAAACAGGATTCAACTGTCCCTCCATTGTCCATTGGTAGTGACAAAGAAATACAATATCCTCATCGATACAGGGGTTGGGACAAAACACGACGAGAAGTTTTGCAAAATTTATGGTATTGATAAAAAACCCAACCTTTTAGAATCTTTGTATCGGTTTGGTTATCAGCCCAAAAATATTGATCTCGTCATTAACACACATCTTCACTTTGACCATACTGGCGGGAACACAAGCTTTAATGAACGTGGGGAGATTGTTCCTGCTTTTCCAAAGGCAAAATATTTCATCCAGAAGGGAGAGTTAGCGGTTGCCTTAAATCCCAACGAACGGACTAAGGCGAGTTACATAACAGAAGACTTTTTGCCTATCGGTGACCCACAGTATCTCTGTCTCGTAGACGATGAAGTTGTAGAGGTGGATAAAGGGGTTTCTCTCGTAAAGATTGGAGGTCACACGCGCCATCATCAATGTGTAAAAATTGAATCTGAAGGGCAGGTGGCTTTCTTTCTGGCGGATCTTGTGCCAACCGTTGCCCATCTCCAGTATCCTTATATTACCGGATACGACCTGTTTCCATTGGAAACGCTGGAAAATAAGAAAAAGATTTTAAAGCAGGCATTCGAAGAGCGCTGGCTCTTGATTTTTCAACATGATCCAAAGATCCGAATGGGCTATCTTAGAAAAATAGACACGCGATTCGAGATTGATGAAGTGAAAGTATATTAAAAACACATACGATTAAAAAGGTGTGCAGTCGGCGATCAGTAACAAAATATAAGCTTCATACCGACTGCTGATGGCCGAACTCTTACAAAAACATGCATGCAATGCTTATTAATTTTTCCCCGGACTTATCACCCTAACCAGGGCGTTGCCTTCAAAATCCTCACCGGTAATAAGACTGCCAGTTACCGTGAACGTGACTGAATTGCCCGGAGAAACGTCTTTCAAATCTTTGATTTTGAATGTGGATTTGAACATATTTTTCTTGGGGAAGATGCGGGTTTTCGTGGCTGTAGCTCCTTCACATTCGATAGTGCCTTCATCGATATCCGATACATCGTATTCACTTGTAAACGTTGCAAAGGCGGTAAACTTTCCCTTGCTTTTCAGGTTGATTACTTTGGGTTTAATGCGGACGGTAACATTGATTACGGTCGGCGTTGCTTCCGTTGTGGGGGTTGGTGATACACCAGTGGTATCCAAGGTAAACTTATTAGAGATGCCAAATCCTGTGCCTGCAAAAGTGTTCTTTGTCAGGAATACTGCCATAACGAACATTATAAAAATCAGCCCGAATATTTTAGCCTGGATACGCATCTTTATATCCTCCTGTTATTACGCAGTAAAAATTTCTTATTTCATAATAGTTATTACAGTTGAAGCAGTACGAAGAATTCAGCTACCGGAACCGAAGATGACGCTTTCATCTATAGGGGTTTTTTCGCCTGTGCTGCAATCAGGCTCGCAATAATACAGATTCCCATCGTCGTCCCTTGTTACTTCTCCTGTCTGGACGCCTCCGCAGGTAATAGGTCCTCCCTGGCATCCGTCCTTATCGAAATCATGAGAAATCACGCAATCCGTGCCATCGATCGTTATTGAAATATCGGCATGTCCCGTGATGTTATCACCACATTCTTTTACCGTTACAGTTATATTGGTCGCCTCGCCTGTTCCAATGTTTTCGAATTCAAAGGTACCAGTGCCCGACATGTTCACCTCTTCCGGACAACCGCCGACATTTATTTGTTCCTTTTCAGAAGTCATATGCATATTGACGGTAGCGAAGCTCTTTTCAACACTTACCGTAGCTTCGCTCTGGAATAAGAAGGTACTTGTGTCTTCGCCGTAAAGCGCTCCGCCCTCAAGATAATTTATGTAATCCGTCATATCAACGGTTATTTGTGTTCCATCAGATTTATAAAAGCTGAGTGTAACAGTTACCCCTTCCTCTGGTGTGCCCGTGAAAGTACCGTCCCCATTATAGGTAAATCCCTCTATTCCCCCTCCACTGACAGGTGGAGTATAATAGGGTGATGGATATCCAGTTGGATAACTCGTGGGATATGGGTATCCTGTGGGGTATCCGGTTGGATAACCAGTGGGAATGCCTGTGGGTATACCGGTAGGAATTCCGGTGGGAATTGGAATCTCAGTCGGTATTTGTTTTGGCTTTATCTGTGAAACACGGTAGATGCTCTTTGTAATTTTATTTACAATCTTACCAAAGATAGTTAACCCAAAAGGTGCCGGACCGCCGGTTGAAATGCTTTTATAGGTAGAATTTTTACTGCTGAACGCGCTATACTTTAGCGCCTTACCAAGGACGACACTGGCTTTATAGCCTGGCGTACTTTCATCGCCCTTTCCATCATCGGCAAT
>JACRII010000098.1 GCA_016235875.1 Planctomycetota bacterium | reverse complement strand
TTATACTGCAAACAAATCATATAACAAGAAAACATGGTTGATTTTATTTCACAAAAGGTATAAAGTACCATTGAATTTAGGTGATGTATATATGGTATATCTCACAAATAACGTAAAAATAATTAAGCTGACCCCACTAACTCAGAGGATTTTATGCTGATCCGTATAAGACGACATGATAACAAGTGCAGTGAGACACAAGTGGCAGTGTCTGAAGTGATTATCACGATAGTATTTACCATATCAAAGGCATGTTATACGGACAAAAAACCTGTATTCCGCATATTATGCGGATCAATCTAATCAATGTTAGGTCTCTATTGGATATGTGATGGGTACTAACGAAGGGAAAACAGTAAAGCAGCGGCTAATACTTTGGTCGAACCGGCTTCGTTTCGACGTTAGGGCGCAAAAAAAGGGCTGGTTTGTCCAGATTGTCCTTCACGAAAGATTTAAACCATTCATACGCGCCGTCAAAATAGTATTAACGCTAATAGGATTAATATCCGCCTTCTTCTCTTTTCAATCAGTATTTGTTGGCTTCCTTTTTGGTCTAGGAATTTATTTGCTGAGTACTTTTTTTGAAAAGCTTATCTTTTCCTACAACAGCTTGTATGTGCACTCACTGCCTGACTTTGAAATCCAACTCGAGAAGTGGCTGGGCGCCTTTTTCGGCTATGCGGAAGATCCGAACAATCTAGGCCACATACCAATGGTCGGTTGGATTATGTCCAATCCAGAGTATGCGAAACGAGTCCATTCGTTACTTCTTCAGTGGTCATATGGCAAATTGAAGGATGAAGAAAACAATATTCGTGCAAGCGTAATAGTTGACGACAAGGATGAATACATCTTCTTCTGTTATCCAAATATGGAGCGAAAAACAGCTGCACGATTTTACGAAGCGGTGGAAAAGGAACGAAAAGAAACGTCCCTAACGGATGTGCACCACAAACAGATGGCAATGCTGATATTCGGGAAGCGTTGCCAAATCACCGCAAGTTCATATTTTCCAACATTTCGGAATAGATATAAGGACGGGGTCCCGTACATATTCCAACTAGTGGTTCTTGGTGGGGATGGTCAGCCACACGCTATTGATGGTCTTGATGATTTCATCTTATTCAACCTCAAGATAAAAAATAGAGGCGAATTAGATAGAAAGGATATCGAGTATGATCTGCTGCGGATATTGGGTTAATTGTCTCGAAGAAAGAGACCTAACACGTCGCTCAAGCGGACTCGCTACGTCGGCGCACGGCGCCTCCGTAGATTGCCGCTTAGCTCAGCGTTATACCACGTAAAATTATTTTCACTTAAGAAAACTAATGAATTTGCCTAATGCAGATCAAGCACAAGTGGATCATAAGAAAATTACGGAATACTTGTTGTGTATATCACATCCAGATGGGAGTAATAAAGCGCACTTTTTTTCTCAATTTGGTTTCACGCTAGAAAATTGGAAAATATTAGCAGAATCTTTGCGCAAACATGGGGCAACCTATAATGTGACAAAAGTTGTTGAATCTGAATATGGCACACGTTATAGTGTAGATGGATTGTTAGAAACACCAGATAGCCGCAATCCATATGTAAGGACTGTTTGGATAATAGAAAAACAGTCTACAACACCAAGATTGATTACTGCACACCCAAAATAGGAGGAAACCATGATAAAAGAGCATGATCGAATTGTCTTGTTGAAGGATTTACCGGAGGATGGTTTACAGGCTGGTGATGTCGGTACGGTTGTTCATATTCATCGTCAAGGTGAAGCCTTTGAAGTCGAATTTATGACACTTGACGGTGGAACAGTTGCTGTTATAACTTTGCTTTCATCTCAAATACGAGCAGTTAGTAAAAGGGACATCACCCATGTTAGAGAACTTGCTGTCTCTTGATTAAAAAGGATTTTGCTGAGGTAGACAATATGGTTAGGCTAAAGGAATTTCCACCTTTTAAATTTATAAACAAATCTTCTGATTATAACAAGGCGTTCAACCTGACGCCTCATTCTCGGTCGAAGTTAGAGTTATTTTATTACTAATATTGTTTGATTGAGTAAGTTAAGTTTTATTAATCGTATCGGCGCAGGTTAACTTGCTCGTTATCCAGATACATCCAGTGAATAAGTTTAACAGTTAATTTCCCGTCCCAGCCTTTATACAAGCTTTTGAAACTTTTTAGCAAAGACATTTTTCATAACCCTTCCTATAACATTTTAAGCAGAGGATGTTATGCAGGTTTTGCTTTTTGTGTAGTTAGTATAACCTTTTAAGAATACGTTTTCGGGCACTTCAAGCATAATCAAAACGGTTTTAATGGTTTCCAATTGCCTATTCACTTATTGTTCTTAAACTGCAATTTCCAGGTTTATCTTGTTATAATTTACTACGGGTATGGACTCTCTCCGTCCTTCTTTCTTCCTTTTCATATCAATCAATCCCAGTTCTTCCAGGAGAGTAATATCAGTTGCAACGCTTTTAATGTCCCTTTTTGATAGTAAGGGATAATCATCACTCTAGACGCTATCCTTTTTTTTGATTCTGTGGACGGTTTTTTGAGGGGTTTGAAAACGTTAAACCTTTGATTTGTAATGGTATAAAAAAAACGAGGCCGACGGGAATCGAACCCGCAACATCCAGATCGACAGTCTGGTACTCTAACCAATTGAGCTACGGCCCCTGGATTTAATTCTTTTCACTCTTGTTTACAGACAATGGTGGGCGATATAGGACTCGAACCTATGACCCCTTGCTTGTAAGGCAAGTGCTCTAGCCAATTGAGCTAATCGCCCGTAAGTGATTTCAAAGTATATCATCTCGTATTTTGTGAGTCAATAAAATTCTACCGCTTCCATGTGATCGGTAAAAAGAGAAGTAGCAAACTATAAATTTCCAGCCTGCCCAAAAGCATACAGAAACTTAATAGCCACTTACCGGCATATGCCATATCACTAAAATTAGCCATAGGACCGACCTTGGCCAGTCCAGGCCCGCAGTTTGCCATACAAGTTGCCACAGCAGAAAAAGCGGTGATTATGTCTGTGTTTAAAGCAATGAGTGCCAGGGAACAAACACCAAAGAATCCCAGATACACGACAAAGAATACAGAAGTCTCTGTAATAATTTCTTCGCTTACCGATTCGCCGTTCAGCTTTACATGTTTTACCATGCGTGGCCTTAAAATCCTGCCAAATTCCCGCATGCTCGATTTCATCAGTAATAATACTCTTACGCATTTTATGGCGCCGCCCGTTGATCCTGCACAAGCCCCTATGAACATCAGGAGAACCAATAAAAAACGACAGGAATTCGGCCACAAATCAAAATCTGCAGAGGCGTGACCAGTTGTAGAACACGTTGTCATCACCTGGAAAAAGGCATATCGAAAGGAATGTCCTAAATCATAATAACGGCTGTCCTTGATTCCACCATTGAAAGATTCAGGCTGGCTGAAGTATAAGGTAGATGCTACAAATATAATAGCTATGAGTACCAGGCCCGCGAAAAATCGCAGTTCTGAATTTTTAAGGACTTTTTTAAAATCTTTTTGAAAACACATGTAATAAAGCGAGAAGTTACATGCACAAATAAACATGAATGTAGCAACTACAATTTCCATATACAGGTTGTTGTAGTAAGCGATACTGGCGTTTTTTGTAGAAAATCCAGCTGTTGAGACCGTGCTAAAGGTATGGCATATCGCATCAAAAAGTGGCATGCCGCCACAAAAGAGCATCAAGATCATAGAGGCAGTAATGATGAGGTAAATGAACCATAGTAATTTTGCAGTTTCACCAATTCTGGGTCTCATTCTATCGGCAGTCGGGCCGCTGACCTCAGCGCTAAAAAGCTGATAGCCGCTCACACCCATGGCAGGCAGCAGGGCGACAAAGATGACGATAATTCCCATGCCGCCCAGCCAGGCAGTAAATGCCCTCCAAAAAAGGATGCTGTGCGGCAATATCTCAACATCTTTAAAAATGGACGAACCGGTTGTTGTAAAGCCGCTGGTCGTTTCGAAAACGGCGTCGCAATATGTTGTACATATATCTGAGAACCAATAGGGAAGTGCGCCTAAAAAAATACATACAATCCAGCTAAAGGTGACAATGGCGATACCTTCCCGAATATTGATATCCACATTTTTTTTTCTAAAAAATGCCTTGCTCAATCCACCCAGAACGCCTGTTATGATGATGGTATAAATAAATGCCCACACGGTTGCATCTTCTTCATAATAAAAGGCTACTCCCAGTGGAACAAGGAGTATCCCCGCAAGCATAAGTACGAGATTGCCTACCGTATACAATACAATGGGAATGTTCATAAGGGATGCACTCTAATAATGGTAAATTTCCGTTCAGTCTTTTTTGCTGGAGAAAAGGGATTGAACCTTTTCGATGGCGTTGGGGAGGGCAAAAACAATGACACTCTCACCAGGGTTTATATAAGTATTGCCGGTTGGTATCTGCATGACGCCTTCGCGCACAATGGCTCCCAGGATAGAGCCTTGCGGGAAGGATATTTCCCTCAGAGGTTTGCCCACGATCTTTGAACCTTTGTCAGCCACCAGTTCCATAGCTTCGGCCTCACTGTTTTGAAATTTTACAACAGAAAGTGCATGTCCGCGTCTGATATGTTGCAATATAGAACCGACGGTGATTAGTCTTGGATTGATTACGATGTCCATACCTAATGAATTAATAATGGGTACAAAGGCCGGGTCAACCGTAAGTACGATTGCTTTCTTTGCGCCGAGCTTTTTGGCTAATAACGAGGACAGGATGTTGGTCTGTTCGTTTTCAGATAAGGCCACAAAGAAATCGGCAATATCAATGGATGCCTCCTTCAGAAGATCGATATCAAGGGCGCTGCCCTGGAGGACGATGGTTTTGTCCAGCACCGTTGCGGCCTGCTGTGTCTTTTCCTTATCAGGTTCAATTATCGTAACGCCGATCTTCTGCTCCTCCAGTTTTTTTGCAAGTTCAAGGCTCGCACGGTTTACACCGTAAATAATGACTTTTTCAACCTCGTCCGCACGCCTATTGACCATCGGAAGGAAGTATGGTAATGCCTCTTTGGCTACCAGCACAAAAATGTTGTCGTGAGGCATTAACTGTGTATCGCCTTTTGGAATAAGCATTTCTTCATTTCGTTGAATGGCAACGATGAGGAAGGAATCGGTAGATTCGATTTCTCTTAGTTCCGAGAGTTTTTTCCCTGCTATTGGGGCATCGGCTGGCACATTAAACCCCCGCAAGAGGATATCCCCAGCGGTAAAATCGGCCACATAGATGGAACCGGGAGTTTCAATAATATTCAGTATGGAATTAATGGTGATCTTTTCCGGGTTTACAACGTGGTCTATATGGAATTCATTTTGGTGTAAGACAGATTGTTCATCGGTAAATTCAGGGTTTCTTATCCTGGCAATTTTGGTTTTGACGCCATAACTGTAAGAGAGCATACAAACTACCATATTGATCTCGTCACTATTGGTCACGGCTAACACCATATCGGCATTTTTTATTCCGGCTTCTTCCAGGATTGCAGGCGAACTGGCGCTCCCTGATACCACAGAGACGTCCAGTCTTTCGGTAATCCGCTTTACCAGGTCAAGGTCTCTTTCGACTACGGATATGTCATGTCCTTCCTTTGATAACTGCCTTGCCAGGTTAAACCCAACGGCGCCAGCGCCAATAACAAGAATTTTCATGGTAGTTTTATTGCCTCAAGCATGATTATTTTTTGTCCTTCGGGTGGGAGAGGTGTTCAGATTCCTCGTTCTGGCTTGCCGTTTTTGTGGCGGAGAGTTCTGACGCGCATAATTCTCTTAATTTTTGGAATTGTGGTTTAAGCTCATTTCCGCCAAGATTTGTATCTTCTGCTATTAAATTATCGATAAGACTTTTTACCGTATCATACTTACCCTGTTCAACCATGTCATTGGCGATTTCCAGACGGCCTTGCCAGCACAATTGATTATTCTGAGGTGATTCTTTGATCCACGTTACGTACCATTCCAGGGCGCGGTCATGTTGTTTCGTTTCTTTTAAACACTGGATGAGTTCTATTTTTATCGAATTGTCATTGAGAAATCGCTTTACCAGTTCTTCGTAAAGAGCCAGCGACTTTTGATAATCTTTTAAGGCAAACAATGTTTTGGCCAATTTGATCTTGGTTTGCAAAATCTTTTCCTGGCGTTCGGGCTGTTTCGAGTATTCTGTTATCTGTTTTTCAAGGACGGCTTCAGCCCTTTTGTAATCCTTGTTGGTGTAAAAGGTGTTTGCCACGGTATCCATTACTTCAAAGTTCATGTTTTTGATGTTCACGAGAGAATCCGCCGCTTGTTCTGCCACACGTTTGTCGACGTCCTGAAGCGCTTTTATCAACGATTCTATCGCCTGTTGATTTCCAATTTGTCCTAATGCTGTCACTGCTGATTCTCGCACCCGTGCACTGGTATCCGAGAGTAATTTAATGAGCGAATCAACACAAATTGGGTCGCCGATCTTACCCAGGCTATCGGCGGCATACCAGCGAACACGCTCCTGTTCATCATTTAAGGCTGCGATTAGGGAGTCTACGGCACGGGTGTCACGAAGCTTACCAAGTGAAGCGGCCGTGCATTCTCTTATTATTGATTCTTTATGGTTTAAGAAAGCAATCAAAGGTTCGACTGCCATTGTGTCCCCAATTTGCCCCAGTGCTTCTATGATAGCACATACAATAGTCAGGTTGGTGTTACTGTTTAATGCTGAAATAAGAGATTCTCCAGCCTCCGGTCTTCCGAGTTTCCCCAGGGCTACGGCGCTTTTTTCCCGTACAACTAAACTCTCATCTCCCAGGGTATAAACAAGGGAATTGACAGCCCTCTCATCTCCAATTTCTCCCAAGGTCTGAATTACCTCAATTCGTACCTCTTCCTGTTTGTCGGAAGCAGCATCAATCAACACATCAATTACCGACGGGTCTTTGATCTTCACCAATTCCTTTGCAGCGAATATCCTTATTTCAGGATAATCGCTCTTTATAGCTTCAATCAAGGGTTTTGGGTCAGATTTGTCTGGCCTGAGTTCAAGCAGTTTAATCGACTTTTGAGCTATTTCAAGTTTCAACTGCTCAAATTTTGAATCGAGCTGTTTCGTGTTTTCTTCCTGTTTTAATACGATATCTTCCAGCCATTGTTCCCGCGATTTTGACTTGTTGCGAACCCACCATTCCTTCCACCATGCGGGATCGTTACCATCGGCCTGTTTTGTAATTTTTTCCAGGGATTTCTTCGCTACTTCTCTTAGCCCGCGGTCATTGGTCGCAAGCATTTTAATCAGGGGTTCGACGGCATCCCGATTATTGGTATTGCCCAGCGCCTTTGCCAATAACATCTTAATGTTTAGAGGCCGTTGAGGGTCCAGCATTGTTTCAGACATCTTTCGTATCGAAGCTCTTGTCTTCAGCATGCCGAGTGTTTCCGCCGCCGCCGTCTCTAAAGGAATCGATTCACTGTCAAGCAGGTCGATCAGGATATCAGTTGCACGGTCATCCCTGGTAAATCCGAATGCTTTAATAACGGTGACCTGTACGGTTTCATTTTCTTTAAGATCTTTTAGTATTTTTATGAGCGGTTCCTGTGCATCGAGAAGGTTTAATCCCAAGAGAGAAACAGCAGCGGAACTTCGTATGGTGGGATCGTCAGAATGTAACTGTTCTGTCCATTCATCCAACTTGCGCCTGAGTTCGGTCTCTGTCTTTGGCTCTACCTTTTCTATAACAACTTTTCCCGGGAGCGCTGTACATCCTAACATGCTCGTTAGGCTTACAGATACAATTAATATTTTATAAAAAGTTAATTTAATGCTTTTTTGCATACGTATTATTTACAACCCGCAAATATTCAACTAAATATGTGACCAACATCCAAAAATTTCACAGGATTATTTAAGGTTGAAGATTTACTTCATTTTAAAGTTTCGTAATGGAAAAAGGTAAGCATTTGGCAAGGGCATAATAGTAGTTATGATGTTGGATAAGAAATATTAGCAAATTTCACTTCTCAGGTCAATACAAAAGATACTCTCCCTAAATATTTTCTTCGATTTGCTATAAATTCCGTTTTACATTTAAAGTGAGATGAATATAATGTTGTACAATGTTTGTAAAACTGATAATATTCTTCTCCCCAT
>JACRII010000097.1 GCA_016235875.1 Planctomycetota bacterium | reverse complement strand
GCAGCGTAGAGCGGCTTGGCAACCCCGCCTGTACAGCGTTGCCGATACTTCCCTATGGTTAGCTCTTCCACTGTTGTATCATCTTTATTACAGCTTGTTAATGAACTTCGTTATTCATTAACTTCACGGCACAAGCAAAGACCGCCGAGAAAACTTACTCTTTTAATCCCTTTATATCTATACTCTGCGCCCTCAGCGTCTCTGCGGCGTTAATATAACATTTACATTATCACTTCGTCTTCCTTCCGCCAGGCTGGGTCTACAATACACAGGAATTTTAAATCAGTCTGTCCTATATTTTTTATATATTGTACCGAATCTGGGGGAATATAAACAACTTGACCCGGAAGAACCCTCGATGCTTCTTTGTCAATATGCATTAATCCTTCCCCTTCCAGGATATAATATATCTCAGAGGTTTTTAATTTGTGCCGATACGAAGTGTGGCCTGGCTTGAGCACTGCATGCGCCAGACTATATCGAAGTTTTATAGCTTCCTTATCGGGATGCAGAAGTTCACGGAGTATGGCGTTGTCTCCCGCAATAAATTCCTTACACGTCTTCAGGTCTTTTATAAACATAATTGTATACGCTTACAAGACTCTACCTCAACCGGATAAAACTTATCCTCATAAAAATGAGGAAACACTTGAAACCACCGAGACACAGAGGTAGGAATATACCCCTCACCTTAATCCTCTCCCACAAGAGGCGAGGAAACTTTCCCTCCCTTGCCTGTCCTGAGCAAGGTCGAAGGAATGGGAGGGACTATGGAAGGGTGGCATATTTTCTCTGTGTTTCAGTGCCTCCTCGGTTGACTACGTCATTGCCATGTTCACAGCCGTCTTTATGGCCTCTATCATGGAACGTGGGTCGGCAATGCCCTTGCCTGCGATATCATATGCAGTGCCGTGGTCGGGCGATGTGCGGACAAACGGGATTCCCAGGGTAATGTTCACCCCGGTCTCAAAGGCGTGCAATTTCAGAGGGATTGCACCCTGGTCATGATAGATGGCCACAACCACGTCATACGCACCTTTCAATGCCTTATAAAATACCGTATCTGCAGAGACCGGACCGTCACAGTATATCCCTTTCTTCCTCGCCTTTTCAATAGCAGGAACAATGATCTTCCTCTCTTCATCCCCGAAAATTCCTTCCTCACCTGCATGCGGGTTTAAACCACAGACGGCAATCCTGGGTTTTTTAAGTCCAAAATGTCGTTTGAGTCCTTCATTACAGATATTTATTGTCCCCAAAATACCCTCCGGGGTAATTGATTGTGGAACGTCTTTTATGGCAATGTGTGTGGTTGCAAAGGCCACCCTTAGTTTTCCACCAACCATGAGCATAACAACGCGCTCTACACCTGAAAAGGTATGGAGCATTTCTGTATGCCCGGGATAACCATATCCACCCAGGTTGATGGCCTCTTTGCAAATCGGAGCCGTTACAAGGGCATCGATGTGCTTGTTCATTGCAAGATTGATTCCCTTAATAACACACTGAACTGATAATTCCCCCCCTTCAGCAGAAGCCCTCTTCAGCTTCATAAGACTCGACTTGAATTCACCTGTGGGTAACAAGAAAATAGATGATTTTAAGCCTTCAACATCTGAAATATGGGATATCGTCGAATATTTTACAGGAATCTTCAACGCCCTTGCTGTCTTGTCAAATACGCCTTTATTGCCGATAATTACATACCTGGCAATCTTTTTGATTGCAGGAGATTTTAAGGCCTTCAAGATAATCTCCGGCCCTATCCCGCACGGATCGCCGATCGTAATCCCGATGAGCAATTTATATTTTTTATTCCTTTTTTGCATACTATTTCTCGAAAAAGCAAGAAGTGTCATTTCTACTTCTTGCCAACAATTATGGATGAATTGGATTCCAGGTCAATCTTTTTTATGTGCTTAAAACCAGCGTCTTCAAGCCATGACCTGTATTCAGACTCGCTGTAAGACGCCCCTTCCTGCGTGCCGATGAGCATATTTAAGCTGAAAAGCGCTGCGAATTGTGGACGTGTCCTGGTTTCGTCCAGCACAAATTCATGGATAATAACCTGGCCTTCGTCCTTTAAAGCATCCCGGCATTTCTTGAGTATTTTTGTATTGTTTGCAGGGTTGTAAATATGCAGGAGGTTTGATACAAGGATGGCATCGTAGACATTTTTCCCAAAGGTGTCTTCCAGACAGTTCCCTGCTTGTGTGGTAACCCTTTCTTCCATGCCGGCAGCCTTGATAAACTCCTGTGTAAGTTTGATTGTATGCCCTAAGTCAAAGACAACGGCGTGTATTTGCGGATTAGCCTTTGCACATGCAATGGCGTAAGTGCCAGGACCTCCTGCCAGATCTAATAATCTTCTTGCTCCCTTTATGTCAATTTTGCTGCAGAGTTCATCTGCCTTCACAGAGGCAATATTATGCATCGCCGTAATAAAATCTCTAAGGTCATGAGGGTCTACTTCTTCGGGTAAATCTTTTAATGAAACAGCCTTTCCCGTTTCAATAGTTTCCCGCAGCATCGTCCAGTTTTCCATAATATTCTGGGCATGATGAATAAAATCGCCCAGATAATGAGGTTTTCCCTTGATTAAATGGAGATTTGAGATAGGAGCATTTTGGTAACAATCTGCCTGCTTCGTAAGCAATTCGAGTGAAACGAGGGCATTTAAGAGCATTTCTGTTGCGCGTTCGTTGGTGTGGATGGAGTGAGAAATGTCTTTGGCCGTAACCTTGCCTTTGCTGATCATGGTAAATATGTCGAATTCAGTTGCTGTAAAGAGAATACAGGATTTCCAGTATCCAAAACTGATCTGGAATATAGAATCAACGTATGAATGGTTTATGTTAGTCATTATCTCATCACCTTAAGACTATGGGAAATTGTCATCACATGAAACAAAGGCTCACAAAAGAGCATGAAAATATGCCACCCTCCCTTTATCCCTCCCATCAAGGGAGGGAAAGATTTCCTCTCCCCTTTGTGGGAGAGGATTAAGGTGAGGGGGATTTTCGCATCATTACTATAAACGGTCATTGCTGGGTTTATGTTCAATCACTGACGACTGATTGCTTGCCAAAAACTGTCTCCACTTCATGCGCCAGCTTCTGGCTGGTATCTCTCAGAAAGTCAGGGTTTTCAAGATTTTTATTAGCTTCAAAGTCAGTTAGGGTTTTTGCAAATAGAGTAATCAGGGTATTATTTAGTGTACTTAATAAATTTGATTCAATACAGGAGTCAGATGCATTAGTTTCACAGGTAAAGGTTTTTGGGAGTAAGGATAAAGTCGCCCTGCAAACATTTGAAATAATCTCCGAAAAGGCCTCGACTTTTAGGTCTTTTATCTTATAAAACAGTTCGTAATTTTTAAAAGAGGTATCAGTGCAGGTTGCATCACGTGTCATAGATTGATAGTCGGGTGTCCCTGCAAAAATGGTCTGTCTGTGGTGCAACAGGTGGGCAGTTACGGCAGAGGTGGTCATGATACCCATCTCCTGTAAAAATTCGAAATTATTTCGGACGCTTTCCAGTGTGGAATTGGGTTCGAACATAATAAAACCGAAGGTAGGTTCAATCCCATAGTCCCGCAGCAATTGAATAGCCTGTTTATTTTCGTCAACGGTGGTGTGTTTTTTGAATCGTTTCAACGATGCAGTGTCTCCGCTCTCTAAACCAAGGAAGACATTGGTAAGACCTGCCATAACAAGTCTCGAGAGTGAGTATTCTTCGATATCGTTTGCGCGGCATTCAAAACCAAAATGGATGTCCAGGTCATGGGCAAGAATAAGTTCTGCCAGGGTAACGGCCCGTTCCTTACCGGGTTTTCCAGGACCAAAGAAATTGGCGTCTGAAAAATAAAAGCTCTCGATGGAGTGTTCTGTGTTTAAATCGAGCATCTCATCAAATATATTTTTTGCGCTTCTACCACGCCATTGGTTTTCCTGTTTATAAAAAGGATTTAAATAACAAAATGTGCAATGTCCATAACACCCACGGCTTCCCTGTACATACGTTACAATTCCCTTTTTCTTGTAAAGATCAATATCCTGTCGATCTGGGTATGGGAGTTGATCCATATTCTGGATAGGAGGACGGGGATTAAAAACAATCTTGCCGTTTCTATCTTTAAAAGCCAGCCCCGGAATATTCGTTTCAACGGGAAAGAAATTTTCCACCCCCCCGTCCCCCCCTTGCGAAGCTGGATGTAGGAAAGTATTTTGGTTTACCTCCCCTCTATCCCCACCTTCGCAAGGGGGGGACGGGGGGGGCTTTTCATCCTCTTTTGTTAGTTTATGGCTCGTGAAATTTCCCGATGTAATACCCTTTTTACCTAAAATATGCTTTGCAAGATCAAGGATAGTAAATTCGGGTTCACCAACAGTCACAGAATTAATGAATGGGAAATCCTCAAGAATTTTTTTATAGGCAAAGGTTGGATAATATCCATATAAGTTGATATGCGCTGTTAAATTCGTCGTTTTCAGTGCAGACAGCATATCAAATATATCCTGCGTCCTTTCCCATAAATACACGGTATGAACACATAAAAGCTGAAAAGATTTTCTTGAGAGATGTGTGATTGTCTGTTCTATTGGCCAATCGTAGAGATGCGCGTTGACGGTTTCCACAGCTATCCGGTTCTCACGCAACACGGAAGCGATATATCCAGTAAAAAGGCATGCGGAGAGAGGGGCATTAACGACGTCTTCAAATCGTTCTGGATTTTTCTGGCGTGGCGGTTCGAGTAATACGATCGACAAGGCAACAAATCCTTTTGAAATTTACAGTAATTACTGCGATTCTTTCTATAACAATAAATTTAATGAATATTTGATATTATTCCTCTCAGCAATAAAGTCAAAATCTTGAGTATTGGCTGATTCTTCTTTATTCAAATCCTTAATTTTTAAAACCGCTCTCTTGTAAAAATTTGCCTGCCAAACGCGGAAAATAACCCGCTGGTGTAAAACCTTTGAAAATCAAAACAGGCTTATCACCAGTCGGGTTGATTTTTTTGTTGGGCAGCACAGTTTCATTTTAGTTGTTTCTTTTTGCTTTTTTGTTTTGGCGGTTCGCCGCTCAAGACAACGGCAGTAGTATTTTCAAGAACGCCAGATTGTCTCAATAGCTGATTCCAGTCTTTTTCTGGCTTAAAACGATTAGTCTCGTATATAACATATAAAAAACGGTTCCAGTCTCTTGAAGTATATCCGCGCGTATCAGCAAGAATCTCATCTGCTATTTTGGGTATTTCTTCCCGCCGTGAAAGGAATTTATATTCAATAAGCGTCTCTATTGATGGAATACCCGTATCAGGCTCAAAGTTTTTTATCTGTTTCGTTAGGCTTGGCTTATGCTTCAAATCCGGAAAAACACACTTCAGGATACCTTCAATACGAAGGTGCACATCGTTTTCGTTGGATGGCGTTGTGCGAAAAAGATCTTTGTCCGTAATGACATAGTGGATGTCACGGATTATTTGTAGAATGTCCTTTGTTACTTTTGTATGGTCTTCCGTTGGGAAAAAAGACTCCAGCGCGCAAAGAAACTGCCATATTCTCGACGAGACTACTGAATATTGACGACCATCAGGCCCCTGTATTGAGTCTAAAAGACCGTTTTTAGAGTTTTTAACTTCAGAGTATTCTGTGTAAATCATTTTTCTCAACTCTTCAAGTCCAAGAGCTTCAGCGATTGCTAAAAGTTGGAGAAAACACCTTTCGATTAACCGTGAGGGCTCTCTGTATTCATCGCCTGTCATGAACCAGTCATAGAAGTAGCGATCCGCTTCTTTAATCTCGTCTTTAAGGTTTTGTATAGCCTTTTGAATATTTAGGGTCTGTTTCATGTTTTATTTTATGCCTAACATTCATTTTTATCTTTATTCTATAATTACCAGCGTGCCATTGTATAAAATAACGAGTATAAAACAAAAACAGGCAGGAATATGCTGACAATCCACTATAATATCGATATAATGTTTAAAAATTTATCATTATACTGAATTAAGATAAATAGCAAATTTGTTACGCTTTTGGCTTTTAAAGCGCATGGGTTGAGGAACGAAACCCAACATTTTTTTGAATGTCACGAACGGTCAACATTTGGTTTTTCATTGCACATCTCAACCTTACACAATTCATTCATACCCCACTTTCGCATCAAATTCTATCTTACATCCTGCTCCCCAATCAGCATCATAATCGCCCTGCTTTACATAACGATGGAAGCTGGAATATGGCCACGCAATTGGTGAATTTACCAAGCCGTGTTTTACCGGATTGTAATGAATATAATCAATATGCCTGACCAAATCATTCTCATCTCTTATCTGATGTTCCCAAAAGCGACGTTGCCAGATTCCTTATTCCCCCTTATTGAGTCTCGATGCGGTTTGCATACCTTTGTATTTATTTTGACATCTCCTACTGAAATAACTTTTTATCAATTGCCATCTCATCGAGTAGTTATTATCATTTTCCGGCAACGTCCATAAGCAGTGAATGTGGTCTGGAAGCAAAACAAATGCGCGAATGCGAAATGGGTGGCAAGTGGTTACATGCAAAAATGCCTCCTTTACCAGCGCCACGTTTATTTCGTGGCACAAAATCTTATTCTGCCGATAAGTTACAACCGTAAAAAAGAAGGTTACCCCCGGTGTTTTTGACCTGCGATAGTGCATTTCTTTCATGCCAATTCTATAATGTTGAGTAGAGCAAAGTGAAATCCAATGTCAACCATTTGTGACATTCACAAAAAAGTTGGGTTTCGCTTCTCTCAACCTACCTAGCTATAATCAACAGCATGCTATTTCATGCTATACCGGTTGTCAAGTGAAAATAGGTAGAATTGCGTTGAAATATTAAATATAGTTCTATAATATCTCGTTATTATTAGGCGTGTTTTATCTTTGCTCTACGCCTTTTTGGGAGCAGAGGGATTAAGCACCGCAAAGCGTTATTCACAGCATCAGAGTTGGGGAAATAATTTCGTATATCTGGCTCAAGCATCACTGCGCCTTCTTCAAGTTTGAAATACTGCACAAGAGTTGTTCCATCAACTTTGTGAATCTTTACTGTATGCCCTGCACGATAGGCTTTGTAATATTTTCCTCGAACACCACCAGCCATCTTCGTAAAATCATACTCTGGACGCATATCGCTGGTATCCATTTCTAATTGTTTAGAAATTTCTTTCTTCATATGTTTTCCTTTCGTTTGTGGTTGCCTTACGACAACTGATAATTCGAATATTTCCTTCCCGTTCTGTGTGAATGATAATCAAAATCCGTCCTTTTGAAGAAACACCAATGTTAAGATATCGTTGTTCGCTTTCAGAATGATCTGGGTCAGGAAATGTCATTAAGAACGGATCATTGAAAACTGTTTTTGCCTCCTCAAAACTTACTTTATGCTTTTTAAGATTTTTTTTAGCCTTTTCATCGTGCCATTCAAATGTTAATTTCAATTTATAGCCTCTATGTATTATCTTTTATGTATTATACCTAACGCTCGCTATAATCGGCAGCAAAAAGCAGAGCGAAGCGGCGCTTTTTGCTGTCCGTGTTGATGGCGTTGTTAGGCTGCCTATTTGTAATACTGCTTGAACTCTGCGCTGGGTTCACGAAGCGAAAAGACATACAGCATGACTCCGTTTGGGTCCTCAATAGCGAACCCTCTATCACCCCACGGGTGGTCTTCGAGAGGCATGACCGGTACCCGTGAGCTTTTTTTACTCTCTGTCAACATCATCCACTGTGAAATTGTACATCAGCCCAGCGGTATTGCACAGGGGCTGCCCAAGTTGTTGCGGGGACATGAACTGCAGTGTGGAAGAATCAGTTCCAAACTGTAGATTGACATACCAACCGCAATCAAAGGTAACCCGCGCGCCGAAGTGTTTTATATAAAAGTCACGGCTTTCTTCTACTTTGTTGGTTGTGATACATGCCGAAATCGAATTCGCCTTCATGTGTATCCCTCCTCGTATCAGAAGCCCAACGTGCATCTTTATCTTTATTCCATAATTGCCAGCGTGCCATTGTATAAAATAACGAGTATAGAGCGAAAATAGGCAGGAATATCCTGACAATTCATTATAATATTTAAAATGCTGCTGTGGTTGCACTTTTTTTACGGCTTTTCTTCAGGTCTTGTTCGTAGTATTTCATTACACCTTTCAGCGAACAAAGGCTGCCGCACATGGTGCAGGTATCTTCATCTATATGTGGGTGACTGCTGCGACTTTCCTGTCAACGTTCTTACGTAGTAGTTGTTTAATATGATGTGAAAAAGAGTTAAGCAGTCTGGAGTTTTTTTCCTATTAACTTTACAACGTCTTTAAGCAAGCTTGAAGCATTAAAAATTTCTATTCCAATAAGATTCCCATTAACATCAAGTTCTGCATTCACCCCAGGAGAAAGTTCCTCTGTCTCTGCTTCTTGACCTTCCTTAGCGAGGTAAAGAATATCCTCACTTTCATCATAAAATACCTTAAAATCTTCCATCAGATTTTTCTCCATCTGCCAGTTTTGATTCTGTTTTCTTTTTGTCCATCTTTTAGTGGATGAATTGTCAGAAGTTTTGCACAATCTTCCTCAACAATGTAAGCAACCATTATTTCTTTGATTTTACCACAAAACACAGTCTTCATAATTGCAATAGAATGTCCTGTTTCCTTATCGAAATACCTTTCTTTTGATTGATCAAGTATCTTCTTGGGAAGGTCATATTCTATTTTTCTCAATCTTAATCTGTTTTTAATGTGTTCAGTATATAGAACCTTCGTCAAATAAGTAAAAAGGGTTTTTATAGTTATTTATAAATGTACCTCTTAAAATGCTACAGGCGTTGCGCTTTTTTTACGGCTCTTCTTCAGGTCTTGCTCGTAGTATTTCATTACACCCTTCAGTGAACACAGGCTACCGCACATGGTGCAGGTATCCTCGTCCATGGGTGGGCGGCTATTACGAATTTCCTGGGCACGTTCTCTGGTGATGGCTGTTTCGTACTGGGTCTTCCAATCCAGGTCTCTACGGGCGATGCCCATTTTCAAATCCAAATTCTTTGCCTTGTCCTTGAGCTTTACCATATCACCCACATGTGCAGCAATACGGGCTGCCATTACGCCTTCGCGGACATCGTCAGGTCCTGGCAAAGCGAGGTGTTCAGGCGGTGTGACATAGCAGATGAAATCTGCCCCATAACACGACGATAAAGCTGCGCCAATGGCTGATGAAATGTGATCATATCCAGGGGCAATGTCTGTGGTAATGGGTCCGAGCATATAAAATGGGGCATTATTGCTGAGCCTCTTTTGAATAATTACATTAGCCTCAATTTCATCAATGGGGATGTGTCCAGGCCCTTCTACAATTATTTGCACACCTTTGCTTTGAGCGTATTCGGCGATTTCAGAGTTGATAATGAGTTCCTGTATCTGGGCGCGATCCGTGCTGTCGTGGATGGCACCGGCTCTGAGACCGTTTCCAAGGCTGAGGATGACGTCGTGTTTTTTCATAATGTCAATGAGGCGATCAATCTGTTCATACAGCGGATTTTCTTTCTTGTTATGATTCATCCATGCGGTCAGGAACGAACCGCCGCGGCTGACAAGTCCACCATACCGGTATCCCTGTTTCCTGAGCCGTTCAAGGGTTATGAGGTTGATACCGCAATGGATGGCCATAAAGCCAATGCCCTCTTCTGCCTGTTGTTCTATAACATCAAAAAGAAAATCAGCCTCCATGTGTACGACAGAACCTTTTTTCTTATTGGTTTCGATTGCAGCCTGATAGAGGGGCACGGTGCCTACGGTGAGAGAAATGGAGTCCAAAACCCGTTTTCTTATTTTCGTTAAGTCTCCTCCCGTTGAAAGTTCCATCAGGGTGTCAGCGCCATATTTTTCGGCAGTTTGCGCCTTTTTCACCTCCATTTCAATATCGATAATATCGGGGGAGGTTCCAATGCTGGCATTCACCTTTGTCTTGAGTCCTTTACCAATACCGACCACGCGCGCCTTTCTATTTGGGTTTCCATAGATGACGATCTGTCCTTTTGCGATACCTTCGCGGATAAATTCCGGTGAAACGTCATCATAGGCAGCGGCCTCTTTCATAGCCTCTGTTACAATACCTTCGCGTGCGAGTTCTAACTGAGTTTTCATTTACTTTTACTCCAAATTAATTAGACCTTCAGAAACTTTCTTACACCACTAACAACTATCAACTGATAATTGTCCGATGGGTTCGCTTCGCTTAACCCATCCTACTTCACTAGCTTTTGATTGGTTCTTCTAATATTAAGTTTTCAGTTGAGATATTGAAAATATCCTTCAAATTATACTTTTCTGTTGCGCCAATAATTTCTAAGCCAATAATTTTACCCTCGTCGTCCATATCTAAATTTATTCCCTCTTCTAATTCTTTTGTGTGCGATACCTCTTTTTCCTGTATTCTAATATAAAGGGAATCGACTTCTATATCGTATTCAATTTTCATTGCTCTTTTTCCTAATTGTTTTCATATTATAATATCTTTGTCTATATTATCACTAAAAATTTTTACTAATAACTCCTTATTGTAGTCTTTTATATCGAGTTGTTTATGAAAAGGGATTGTGCCTAATACCGGAAGACCTGTGAGCCTCTTGATTTCATCGGTGTTTGTATCTTTAACAATGGTATCACAGTTTTCTGCAGATTCGTTGATAATGATTCCTTTGACGTCCAGTCCATGTTGGCGGGCGTAGGACACGGTTAGCAAGGTGTGGTTTATTGTGCCAAGGGTAGGACGGCAGACAACGATTACGGGCAGTTCCATTTCTTCGGCCATATCCACGACAAAATAATATTCGTCTATAGGAACCAGTAACCCTCCGATACCCTCGACAATAATGTATTCGTGTCTTTCGCATAATGTGTCATAGGCCGTATTTATTTTATCCGTGTCTATTTTTGTATGGCTCAATCGTGCCGCTACCGTTGGGGCAAGGGGCTGTTCAAGGCTGATCGGGTTGATGAGATCGTATTCATCCTCCACTTCTGCCGAAAGTTTTAAAAAAGCAGCATCATCGGATACCAGCGTATTATTGACTCGTTTGCAGCCCGTAGCGACCGGTTTCATTACTCCGATGTTCAGCCCTTTATTTTTGTAAAGGGCTGCCAATCCGCCTGCCACAAGGGTCTTCCCCACACCGGTATCCGTGCCTGTTATAAAGTATCCCTTTCCCATAGCGATTCCTCCTATTTGATTAATAATTGATCATGCAACTACCCAGCATCTAAATAGAACACGGTGGTAATACATCATAATTACTAAAAACTTTACATCACTGACTGTAACGTTCCTGATACGTTTTTCTTAACTCTTCAACTTCTTCAGGAGAAAGTCCTTTCTTCCATAGATGTTCATCTTGCGTAAACATCGCATCAATCTTTTTTTCATATTTCAGTTTCATTTCTTGACTT
>JACRII010000095.1 GCA_016235875.1 Planctomycetota bacterium | reverse complement strand
TTAGCAAACCGAATACGTATTTTTAGAATATCGTCTATTCACCTTTTTAAAACTTCAAATATAATAAATTAAAATACTTATGATGAATTCTAATAACGCTATTTCATCCTGTCAAGGATATTTTGGTTATTAAAAAGCCTCGGGCAATATTCCTATAGCAATATTCCTTAGGTAATTAATTGTTTTTTCCGGGTCATCAAATTGACACACCGTATCCGCCACTTCTTTCGCTTTCTCGTAAGTAACAGACCGGACTATTTTTTTAATTTCCGGTATGATCGTCGCCGGTGACACACTGAACTCTGTGAGACCTAACCCGATGAGCGGAACGGCATATTCAACTTCACTTCCCATTTCCCCACATATCCCAACGGGAATGTTATTATCCGCAGCTGCTTTTATTGCAATTTTTAAAAGCCTTAAAATTGCAGGATGCACGGGGCAATAGAGATAGGCTACCCGCTCATTATTTCTATCAACTGCCAGAGAATACTGAATAAGGTCGTTGGTACCAATACTAAAAAAATCGCATTCTTTTGCCAGCATGTCGGCAATCATAACAGAGGAAGGAACTTCAATCATGACCCCCATATTGATGTTTTTGCTGAATGGAATTTTCTCCTTGTCCAATTCTTCCATAGTCTCCCAGACCATTTGCTTTGCACGCCGTAACTCTTGAAGTGAGGAGATGAGGGGGAATAGGATTTTTACATTTCCCAGGGCTGAAGCCCTTAAAATTGCCCTGAGTTGTATCTTAAATATAGATGGGTTTTCAAAACAATAACGAATGGAACGACAACCCAAAAAGGGGTTGCCTTCTTTTCTGTCATCTCCATACGTAAATTTGTCAGCGCCTAAATCAAGTGTCCTGATAATGACGGGTTTATCCTTTAATTCCCGCACAACCGTGGTATACGCCTCTAAATGTTCCTCTTCAGTCGGCTGTCTGGGCGAGCCTAAGTAAAGAAACTCTGTTCTATAAAGTCCAATTCCCTCTGCGCCGTATTTTACATTAACACTAATGTCTTTTGGAAACTCGATATTTCCATAAATGCCTATATGTCTGCCATCCCTCATTGTAGATGGTTGGTCCTTTAGTTCTGTAGCTAATTTTTCCTCAAATACATGGATACTTTTGGCCTTGCTCTGATACGTTGCTAATGTTTCAGCATCAGGACGAACAATAACAATGCCATGATTGCCGTCAACAATTACGGTATCACCGCCAAAGACGTCTGTTGTAATTGTGCCAAGTCCCACCACGGCAGGTATACCCAAGGCACGGGCAACGATGGCAGTATGCGACGTCCTCCCGCCTACATCAGTAGCAAATCCTTTAACTTTTTCGGTATCAAGCGAGGCTGTTTGCGACGGGGTAAGATCGTGAGCCACCAACACCACTTCCTGGGCAAGGTTCTTAAGCTCTTCCCTTTTTTCACCCAATAAATTCCTTAAAAGCCTTCTTTCGACATCAAAGATATCACTCACTCTTTCTGCTAGGTAAGTATCGTTAACGTCCTGAAATTTTCTGATGTAAACACGCAACGCCAGAGATACTGCAAATTCTGGTGTAAAATTAACCTTCTTTATTTTTTCAATAACTTCATTTTTCAGACGCGCATCCTGTAAAATCATTCTGTGGGTGCCAAAGATCGAGCCGATTTCAGAACCAAAGTCTTCGGATACCTTCTTCTCCAAATCGTCAATTTCTTTTTTTGAATCTTCAATGGCCTTTTCAAGCCTAACAATCTCACTCTCGACTTCTTCTTTTCTTATAATATGGCGCGGAATGCGGTACCCTTCACTTTCAAACATAAAGGCCTCGCGGATAACGACACCAGGAGAGACTGCGATACCCTTTCTGATTTCCATGAATTCTTCTTCAAACTTGCTTTTCACTAAGCCTTCCAGGGCATCCATCGCCTCTGCGGCATCAATCCCTTTTGCACAAATTACTATTTCTGTGCCATTTTCTGCCCCAAGTGTTAAAAGATCGATAACACTCTTACCCTCGACCTCTTTGTTCTTTGTCTTTACGTGAATTTCCGAAGTATATTTATTGGCAATTTCAGCAAATTTGGTGGCAGGCCGGGCATGCATCCCATTGGAATTAGAGATTTTTACTTTTCGTTCTAATGCTTTAGAATTTACAACAAACATATCCATAAGAAACCATCTCGCTACGTATATCTTTTTAAATTTTACACAGAATCCCACGCCTCTTTAAAACAATACGAGACCCGGGAAGTTTATTTTTACATGAATAAACAATTTTACTGGCTAAGTAAATAAAATCCCCTTTCAAACCCTTCCCAAAAGGGGAAATGGAGGCATTTTGGATTAAACGTGGATACCGTCAACCTCTTTTAATATCTCAATCATCCCGGCTTTACCATTAGCCTCACGCATAAAGCGGCGAAAATCATTATCTCTGATAACGGTTGATATTCTTTCAAGTGCGGCAAGATGTAAACCTGCAGAATCATTCGGGGAAAGCAAAAGAAAGAAGAGATGTACCGACTCTCCATCCAGGGCATTAAAATCAACTCCTTGCGTTGATCGTGCAATCGTTCCAATAATCTTTTTAGCACAGTCATGTTTTGTATGTGGAACAGCCACACCCTTCCCTATACCCGTGCTACCTAATTCCTCTCGTTTCATAAGAGATTTGATGACGTTTTCAACATCCTTGCTATTGATCTTCTGCACATCTTTCAATGCGCACACCATTTCTTTAATTACGGACTCTTTATCAGTAGCTTTGAGTTCAGTAATAATGGCGTCTTCTACAATAAAATCGGTCAATTTCATACTACAAAATTCCTCCAATAGAATTGCTTTCCATTATGCTTCCTGTTCACTTTCAGGACCCTCCATTTCAGTAGTTGCAGGCCTTTTTCTTCGGACAATCCTCGACTGGATCTTCCCTTTGTGTTTTTTTAGTTGCGATTCGATCTTATCCACTACTAGGTCAATTGCACGATACATGTCAGGGTTCGCCGCCTCCGCAACTAACGTAGGTCCTCTCGAAATGGAAACAATCATTTCAACGATATGACTATTGTCGCCGCCGATGTCCAGAGTAATCTGTATCTGCAGTATCCATTCAAAAAATTTTTTTATTTTTTCGGCCTTTTGCAAGGCATAATTTTTAATTGCTTCTGTTATATCTAAATGCCTGGCAACTATTGTAATATTTTCCAAGGGCAAAATCCTTTCTTAAATATAAAATATTCGAATATTCTAAAACGTGTGATTTTACTTATTATGAAATTACCAGTCAAGGAAATTAAAATTACCTGTCTAACTATTATATTCTGCATTTGCCAGAACAAGTAAATGAACGGATCTTGCGCCGGATTCTTTCAGTTTTCTCGAACACTCCGATGCGGTTACCCCGGTAGTTAAGACATCGTCTACCAGTAAAATCTTTTTCCCCTGAAATGATCGTGGACATTTAACAAAAAAGGCGTTGTGGATATTTACCTGCCGTTGACTTTTTGATAGATGTGTCTGCGACTCCGTGTTTTTAATACGACAGAGGTTGTTTGTGGACATGGGTTTCGAAAAATATCTTTGAATTCCCAAAGACAGTAGTTCGGATTGATTGAACCCCCGATGTATTTTTTTAAACCAATGAAGCGGCACCGGTACGACAACATCTATGTCCGGAACAATCTCTTTCAGTTTTTTATGTGTTATCACGAAATTATTCAATATGCGAAACAAAAATTTCTGCCTGGCATATTTAAACCTGTGTATCAGTGTCTTCATAACACCATCGTAATGAGCAACGGCTGTCATGGTGTCGAAGTGGAGATGCTTTCCTTTGCACACAGAACAACCTTCTTTCGCCGTCAATGCACTATAGGGTCCTATGGCTGACCCACAGCGAATACAGTGAAATTCATTAACATAGGGAATCTGTCTATTACAATCCCCACAAATATAGAGTTCGTGAGAATCGTTCAAATTCCGTTTGCAGTGGAGGCAGGATCGGGGATACAAGAGGTCTAATAAGGCATGTACATAGTCACTTATAGCCATATCACATATTCATCATATCAAAAAACAACAATCCCACTGAACCAAAAATAACGGTAGGCAACCAGGCTGCCAGTATGGGGTGGATCATTCCCGTGGTGCCCAGGTTTGAGCAGACAAAAGTTAGCGAATAGAAAATACCGCAAACAAGGACACACAACCCCACACGTAAAAACAAATTTTTACTCAGTCGTTCAAATCCGACAACGAGAGGGATACCCAGCAAAAGCAACACAAAGTGAGTAAGGGTATACGAAATTCTGGAATGAAACAACAAACTATTTCTTGGATTATCAGGTTCGTTTTTACAGAGTTCCTTTAATTGCTCAAAATTTAATAAACTCGGGTCTAACTTTATTTTCCCCAGTTCCATAGGAGTTATCGTAGATTCAAACTCCAGGCTGTCGATTTGTTGTACAGGCGCAATCCATCTCCCACGTTCGTCATAAATGTGCTTTACCGCCTTTGTAAGTAACCATGTATCATTACCCAGCCATCTTCCTTCGTCTGCACTCAGGGTAAATTTCTTTTTTTTATTTTCATACCGGGCAAGAATAAATACTGACTGCATACGTTGCGTTTTTTTGTCATATTTCCAAACACGAAGCAAAGCGTTCTTTTCCTTGTCATCCAAAAGGAGATTTTTTTGGATATTATCACTGAATGAGGTTTGCCGTAATGTTTCCAGCTTTTCAGCAAACCGTGGAATGAGCCACTCCTGATCTCCAAACGAGGCAAAGGACATAACTACCGTAACAATAAAGACAGGAAGCAAAATTCTGTACAGTGAAATACCGGCAACCTGCATGGCGAGTATTTCCCGATTCCTGGATAGTCTTACCAGCACGATACCCATTGCTATCAAGGTAACGGCAGGAAAAAATTGGAAAATAATCACAGGGAAGAGATACGCATAATATCGCATCCCCGTGCCAAAGGCATCTCCCCCCATATCCACGAATTCTCCCAGTTTTTGAAGGAGATCGACAATGATGTATATCCCCGAAATAATGAGCAGACACATGAAAAACGTGGGAATAAAAGCCTTCAGTATATAGTTGTCTAATCTTGAAAACATAATTCTTTGTATAATTGCAAAACTGTCTTTTTCAACAGGGGATGAACCACACTGGGATCGATCTCAACCAATGGTTCTAAAACAAATAACCGTGTATGCATCAATGGGTGAGGAATTTCAAGGTTATCTCTGTTTATGATTTTATCACCATACAGCAATATATCAATATCAATCGTTCGGGGACCCCATTTTACCGTGCGGACCCTGCCCAGAATGGTTTCTATGCCCTGGAAGTGTTTGAGCAGTCGAAAGGGAGGTATTGCAGTCTTAATACTAAGAACAGCATTCAAAAACATCGGCTGTGGAGGTCCGCCTACTGGCGCTGTCTCGTAAAATCGTGAAAATTTTACAGGCTTTACTCCCTTAATGGTAATAATCCGGTCATAGGCGTAAAATAAATTTCTTTCCCGATTACCTACATTCGACCCCAGACCAACATAAACGTTCACCATAATAATTTTAGCCTTAAACAGCACAAAAATTCATGGAACGTGCGCAGCTTCCGCATTCCGGACACTCATCTGTACGGCAATCAGGGGTAATTTCCTCATGCAAAGATTTCTGCCTTTCGTGCATAAGAAAAGGCTTTACCACACCGCAACTGATATGATCCCAGGGGAAGACCTCATCGTCATCTCTCTGGCGGTGCGCATAAAATGTCCAATCAACACCGACCTTCTGGAACGCATCCATCCACTTTTGGAAGTGAAAATGTTCTTCCCATGCATCAAACTTGCATCCATCCTGCCACGCCTGATAAATAACTCTTCCCAGCCTTCTGTCTCCCCGCGCAAAAATGCCCTCCAGGATGCTGCGCTCCGCATTGTGAAATTTTATGCGAATGCTTTTTCTCCGAATCCTGTCAAACAACCTGTTCTTGATCTCTTTTATCCGCTGCAGGGTTATCATGGGGTGCCACTGGAAAGGGGTATGCGCCTTGGGCACAAAGGGTGCAATACTGATATTGACCTGCCCGAAAGAGCCATTTATACCCTTTTTCAGGTCAGAAACATTATAGGCAAGCCGTGCAATGGCGTCGATATCGTCATCTGTCTCCGTAGGAAGTCCGACCATAAAATAAAGTTTTACTAAATTCCAACCCTGTTTAAATGCCTCTTCGATACCTTTGTAAAGATCTTCATCGGTAATATTTTTATTAATAATCTTTCTCAGGTTAGGAGTTGCCGCCTCCGGCGCCAGGGTAAGCCCTGACTTTCGAACCGTGTTAAGCATGGAAGGCACAAGGACAAGCTGCTCATTCACCCGTAAGGAAGGGAAAGAGATATTTACGTGTCTTGGAACAAAAACCTGGTTCATCTGTTCCATCAGACGTTTTAAGAACGGATAATCACTGATAGAAAGGGACGCCAGGGAAATCTCGTTATGCCCGGTATTTGCATAAGAAAGCTCTGCCAGCTTTAAGATATTTTCTACCGTACGAGGCCGGGTTGGGCGCTTGCTCATACCGGCCTGACAAAACCTGCATCCCTGCGTACAGCCACGCATGACCTCGATGGTAATGCGGTCATGAATGGTTTTTACATACGGCACAATGGGTTTGGTTGGATAATACGTCTTGTTTAAATCCTTTACAGAGGCTGTCCTTATAAGCAGTGGCAGACCAGATATTTTTGGATGTATTTCACGTATTGTGTTGTCCTGATAATAAGAGACCTCATAGAGCGATGGGGCATAGGCATTTCTCAGAGTTTGGGCTATAGAAACGATCTTCTCCTTACGGGAAAGTTTTTTGTGCTTCATGTCCTTACATAACTCAACGAGTTGCGGCAGACTTTCTTCCCCATCACCAACAAGAAAAATATCGATAAAATCTGCAACTGCCTCCGGAGAGATTGCACACGGCCCGCCTGCAATGATGAGCGGATCTGTTTCATCACGTTCAGAGGCCATGATAGGAATCTCTGCGAGATTTAACATATTTAAAACATTGGTATAAGACAACTCATACTGAAGCGAAAAACCCACCAGATCGAATTCTTTTAAAGGCGTGTAAGTCTCCAGCGAAAAAAGTGGAATTTTGTGTTTCCTCATGAGGGACTCCATGTCATCCAGAGGGGCAAATACCCTCTCGCAGACCGTGTCTGCCCGCTCGTTGAGGAGTCCGTAAAGAATCTGAATCCCCAGGTGAGACATGCCAATACTATAGGTATCGGGGAATGCCAGCACGACTTTTACGTCGATTTCGGCGTGATCCTTAACAATGGAGTTCCACTCGCCCCCGATGTACTGTCCCGGCATTTCTACCTGCGGTAATATGTTTTCTGTCACAAAATATTTTAATGTATTCATTTTCAACTATACGAAGGCACATTACTGCTGCAAAAGTTTAAATCGCAATAGTCGTGCTTCAACTTCTATTAAGCACTTTCGCCATTTACTGAATATGAGAGAGAAACCTTTCTGCCTTATTTATCATCCTTCTTTAAGAATGCCTTCAAATACATGTGAATTTGAATTAACGGCACAATCAACAAACTTATTGTCATCGGCATCGTTTTCAATTAAATTCCAATTATAATAAATTGTCGCTTGATGAACATTGGGAAGTAACAAAAGTGTCCTGATAACGTTTTTTGCT
>JACRII010000094.1 GCA_016235875.1 Planctomycetota bacterium | reverse complement strand
ATCTCTATCCCCTCAGCCGCTGGAACTTGCTCCGATAATTGTTGGTAGTCCCATACAATATCTTTGAGATCGAAGGGGATTTGCTGTTTTGCTTCATAACTGACAATATCTTTTAATTGTTTCTTATCCACAGGGGGAACGGTGGTAAACCTTGACAGTACAAATTGACCCGGAATTGATACCAATACATTGTCAGTCTTGGCAATATGATGTTTTGCAAGAAAAATTTGAATAGCTTCTTTGATATGCTGAGATTGAAAGAAATTTATATCAGGTTTAAGGGCAGGATATTCAATGATATCCAAGTCTTCAATCAATAACCCACCTGATGTCTGTATAATCTTCACCGCCTTTAAAGCGTAACCCCCAATATCCAAGCCCCAAGCAGTTTTTGCCCTGTATTGTTTTAATGCTTGTAATAGTTTTTGGGTGTCAAAACCACGTATTTTAGGAGCAATACGCAATTGGCGGAGTTTTATCATACTGTTTCTTTTAATAATGGTTTATTTTGTGTAAATATTTCGAGGACCATTTCTGAAAGTCGTGTTGTATCATCTTCCGCATATGCACGAATCCAATAAATATTCGAAAAACTTCTAAACCATGTCATCTGCCTTTTTGCAAATCTCCGTGTTCTCAGTTTAATTACAGCGGTAACTTCTGAAAGTGTATACTTTCCGTTGAAAAAGTCAATGATTTCTTTGTATCCAAGCGCTTGTGTAGCCTGCTTGCTTAATCCCGAGGGATTCTTTAGTAAAGTACGTACTTCGTCTATCAGCCCACGCTGAAACATTCGGTCTATACGTGATTCTATCCGCTTATATAAAATATCACGGTCGTATTCAATAGCAACTATTATGCAATTATATTTAGGATTTTTGCGGCCAAATTGAGTTTGAAAGGAGGAAATGCTCGCCCCTGTTTTTTCAAACACTTCCAGTGCCCGAATAATCCTTTTTTGGTCATTGTAATGTAATTTACCGGCTGTTTCTGGGTCAACTTCGGCAAGCATTCTATGCAAGCAGTTCGGACCTTGTTCACTAGCTATAGACTTCAGATAGTTGCGATATTCCCAATCCGCAGGTGGACCTTCAAATAAACCGTCCATAATTGCCTTTAAATAGAGGGCCGTACCTCCAACGGCAAGAAACGGTTTACCTCGTTGATAAATATTATGAACAGTGGTGTCGAAATCTTTCACATACTGTCCCACATTATATTCCTCCCACGGTTCTATAATATCTATTAAATGATGCGGGATTTTGTTTCTTATTTCAGCAGGTGGTTTCTCTGTTCCAATGTCCATACCTCGATACACAAGCATAGAATCAGCCGAGATTATCTCTGCATCGATACTTTCCGAAATTTTTATAGCTATATCCGTTTTACCGCAGGCCGTTGGACCTGTGAGTATCCAAATGGGAAGAGACATAAGATTTGTTTATTTATAAGAAGCAATGTAAATACTTATCTGCTATGTATATATGGAAGATTAAAAAATAATTATACAATATAAATGAAAATAAGCAAAGTAAATGTATTTGTAAAAATCCGTATTTTAAGGTTTCATTTAACAAAGGTAGTGTACGTTATTCCGTTTTTATCTATGGTAAATGTTACAGCCCCTTCCTTATGTGGCTGCAAGGTTATAACATTATAGCTCTGCAAAATATCGATAGTCTTATTGGATACAATACCATCACTTGAATTAATAAATGCGTACGTAGGCTGCACGGCGCTAACAAATGCTTCCAGGTTATTTATAAGCGAGCCATGATGCGGTATCTGAATTATATTTGACCTGATTTCAGGATGTTTTAACAATACAGACTCTATCCCATTTTCCTCGATGTCAGCGCAGAGAAGTAAAGAATGCCCACAGTAATCAATTTTTAAAACACATGAATTATCATTCGTTGCAGTTATATCAGAAGCAAATGAAGGAGGATGCAATATCTTTACCACTGCCGGTTCAAATCCCTTTAAGATTTCACCATAAGAAAGGGCTGCGGCGCTGATGCCTTTATTATCAAGGACTGAAAGTATATTTTTCCCTGTGTGAGATACAAAAAAGTGATATTGTGAAAAAACGGATTTTATGGAAAACCGTTCCGCGAGAGACGTCAAACCGTTCCAGTGATCTTCGTGCTCATGGGAGAGGATGAGAAGGTCAATCTTTTTAATCTTCTGACCCCATAAAAATGGGGCAACAATATATTTTCCCACATCGTAGTTCTTCCATGAACCCACGTCATATAAAATATTTTTCCCATTGGGAAATTGTATAAATATGGCGCAACCGTGTCCCACGTCTAAGCAGGTAACCTCCAGGGACTTGTTTTGAAATTTGAATATACCTGAAAACATCAGCACGTTTGCGCTAATCAGACCGAATATTACAACCCGGCTAAGATTAAGCGACAAGTAGCCGTGATACAAAAGCAACATGATAAACAGATAGTACACTGCGATCCCTGTATCTGACGGCCCAATGACATAAAAATACGAATATGGAATTGAGGCTAATCTTGAAACAAGCGCTTCTAATACAATATCTGCATTCGACGCCAACCACGCAGCAACCAAAGCCAACTGTGGGCATACCGTTCCCAGTGTTAATAGCACGATGCCGCTGACAATGATGATCCAGAACAGGGGAAATACAAGAATATTCGTAATGAATATAAAGGGGGTAAAGAGATGGAAATAATAGGCCGTAAGTGGAAATGTGGCCAACCATGCAGCAAGGGAAATACAGAAGGACTTGCGGAGATATTTTTTCAAGAAAAAGAGCCGCCCCCGTTCGGCCTTTACTTGTAACGATTCTATAAACAAGGTCGTTTTGAACAAAGCGCCTTCAATCTTTGATGCCCCATAAACAATCCCCATTGTTGCCAATACCGATAGCTGAAACCCGATATTGAAAATATCGGCCGGATTCCTGGTAAGGATAAAAAATATTGCCGCAAAAATACCACTGGTAATATCCCACTGTCTGCGCACAAGAAAACCACAAAAGAAAATAAAGACCATTATGCTTGCGCGAAGCACGGGTGGGTTCAGTCCTGTTAAAAAGGCATAGAGGACAACGACAAGCAAGATGGTGCATGTTGATAATGTTTGATTTATCCCGAACAAGCGTAAGGGTAAAAGGACAGTAAAGACTACAATCCCTACATTAAAACCACTAATAGCAATAAAGTGGATAATGCCTGTTTTCATAAAATTATCAATCGTCTCGTCTGAGAGATCAACCCTGTTTCCCAACAACATGCTGCTGATTAAGGGGGCGCTGTTACTAAACGTATGCGTGTAAATAGTGTTGTTTAATATATTGCTTAAAGCATATATGAAACGATACATCCAGTTGTTATGGTACGCCCCTCCGATTTTTATATTGTTTGTATCTACAACCGTCATCAAACAGCGAACCGACGGCATTTGTCTTCGCAAGTAGGTTTTGTAATCAAATTCGCATGGATTCGTGGGGGATTTTGGAAGGAGTACATGCCCGAAAAGTTCTACCCTCTGCCCATAAATTAATTTATGCAAAACAGTCAAAATATCATTTGTGCCAAAAATGTCCTGTTTTGAAGGATATAAATTTACCTTTATACTGCCAGATATATTTTCCCATCCCGAAGCAGTTTCTATCTCTTCTGCACGGACTGTAAAGGATATTTTGTAATTGGATTTTCTTGAACCAAATCCTGATTGAGATCGAAATAATTTTCTATCCAATGTCTTCTCGTCCAATATAATAAGGGGATTTATAATTATTCCAGAAATGCGTTGCAAGGATTTATGAGTGGTTAGGATGTGTTCAATATGATTGCCAGGAATGGAATCAGTCCGACAATCATAATATGCTATTGAAACTGCAATAAGGAAGATAGGCAAGCATGGAAATATGAACAATTTGAATTGGTATAAATATAAACATACAAAACAAATCACCCACAGAAAAAAACAAATAACTAAGGTAAGATAAATAGGAATCTCTGTAAGAGAACCCAGGTATATGCCACATATAAACAAGAGGGTAATAAAAACAATGGGACGTTGCATGGTTCACTTTCTAAAATAAGTTTACTGAATTTTATGAAGCGAACCGTATACCAAATTTGTAAATGAATATAATCTTTACATGTAACAAGATAGCATATCACAGTCGAATGGCGATGTAGTGGCACAATGGCTTTGGGATAAAAGATCGGTAAATTACAAAAATGTTGTGCTTATGGTTTACCTATAGAGGAAAGAGAAGTTAAGCTGTAACAAATTTTATATCTAATTTAAAGGTAGGATTGGTGACCGGCCTGTTTCAATTCTTCAACCAATTTTTTTATTTGCTCGGCTTTTTGCTTGTTACATATAAGTGTCGCATCTTTTGTATGAACGATGACCATATCTGATACACCGATGGTTGCTATCAGGTGTTGCTCATTGTTCACGATAATACACGAGTTTGTATCCATTCCATAATGCATACCCAAGACAGTATTTCCCAAATTGTCTTTTTTATTCCAGCGTTCAATGGCAAACCACGATCCAACGTCATCCCAGGTAAAATCCACTTCCATAACAACAACGTCCTTCGCCTTTTCCATAACTGCATAATCAATAGAAATCTTCTCAAAGGCTTGATATTCTTTTTCGACGGTAGTCCATTCAAGCTCCGTTCCCAGTGCAGCGCCGATCTTTTGAAGTCCCAGCGATAAATTTGGCGTATATTTCGTGAGACATTCCAGTATTTTAGCCGTTTTCCAGACAAAAACCCCGCCATTCCAGTAATATTCTCCGGTATTAATAAAACGTTGTGCTGTAGTCTTGTCTGGTTTTTCTTTGAATGATTCTACCTCATAAACGCTAAAACCATTCTCTTCCAATAAACGGTTACCACGATGAATATAGCCGTAACTCACGGAAGGTTCTGTAGGTTTAATTCCCATTGTAAGTAGTGAGTTATTTTTGCCCACCATATTCATGGCAATTTCAGCCATTTTCACAAATCGGATTGCAGGTTCTATCACGTGATCTGCCGTCATAACAATCATCACGGAATCAGGAGCCTTTTTATGGATGATAGTTGCGGCCAGACCTATACACGGTGCTGTGTCTTTGCCTACAGGTTCGGCAATGATATTTGCCGGAGGGATTAGAGGAACCTGTTTCTGTATCTTTTCTTTATGTAATATATTGGTAACGATAAGGATGTTTTCTGGCTTAAATAAAGGAGTTATCCGGTCGATGGTGTGTTGAAGCATACTCTTCTGACCGACTATTTTTAAGAGTTGTTTGGGGGTGTCTTCGCGGCTCCAGGGCCAAAAACGTGTCCCACTCCCCCCTGCCATAATTACTGCATATTTTGAGTTAGCCATTTTCTAATCAGAATAAGCATAGAGTAACATTGCAGAAATTGCAACAACAGCCGTCTCAATCCTCAATACTGAATGACCTATGCTGACGGGTATACAACCTGATTTCTCTGCCATTTCAATTTCACTGCGGGTAAAACCTCCTTCAGGACCTATGAGGCAAATGATTTTCCTTGCGGATGGATGTTCACTCAATACACCTTTAAGTGCTTTGGTATGGGTATCTGTACATGCAATGAGCGAGAGGTCGTAATCGCAAACGGTTTTCATTAAGCCGTCGAAAGACATTACATCTTCTATTTTGGTCAAATAATTTCTTTTGCACTGCTTCGATGCCTCGATTACGACCTTGTTCCATTTTTCTGTTTTTTCTGTGGATTTATGCCGAATATCGACAATGCTTCGTTCGCAGTGGAGGGGAATTAACGTCTTTATGCCCAATTCGGCGCATTTTTGAATTAAAAATACCGAGTGCTTCCCTTTAGGGATGGAAAAAGCTATAGCAATGTCAACGCTTGACTCCCTATCAACCTTTCTCGTTTGTTCAATAAATACCTTTAATTTATCGTCTAAGATTTCGGTAATGTTTGCATGGTATTCAATCCCTTTACCATCAAAAAGCGTAATTTTACTTCCCAGTTTTGCGCGTTTGACGTGTAAGATATGGTGAGCCTCCTTACCATCAATCCATATTTCATGGACTGTAGGAGTATACGGTATGTAAAAACGATCCTGATGCATTTATACGGTTAAAGTATGCCTGGAAAGGCTTCTCTCTCTGGCGAAATTGATTATTGTCCGATTTGGACAAACCTCCACGCATTTCCCGCAAGATGTGCATTTGTTATAATCAATTACTGCAAGATTATTTTGCACGTGGATAGCATCGTATGGACATATTTTTTCGCACTGTTTACAGGCAATACAAGAATCCTGACAAATCTTCTTCGCAACAGCGCCTTTATCGAGAGACTTGCATCGTACGTGCACCATTTTGGATTCCGGCACTATGCTGATAAGCTTCCTGGGGCAAACGGCAGCACACTTTCCGCAGGCAGTACAGCGCTCTTCAATTACCCTGGGGAGGCCATCCTCGCCCATATACATCGCCTCAAATTTACAGGCTTCCACGCACGTGCCTAAACCCAAACAGCCGTAGTCACAGCCAAGAAAACCACCTCCGACAATGTTTGCTGCACGACAGTCCTTAATCCCATTATAAGTAAACTTATTTTTTACGCCTCTTGCATGGCACATTACAACAGCAACAGAACGTTCTCTATTTTCGAACTTGACTCCCATAATGTTTGCTACGAGCTTAGCCACGGAAGCCTGTCCCACCGTACAACCACTTACGGGCGCTTTACCTTCCACTACTGCCTGTGCAAAACCGTTACAACCAGGCTGACCACATGCGCCACAATTTGCACCTGGCAGGACTTCATTAATACTATCAATACGCGGATCAACCTTAACCGCAAATCTATCAGAGGCAATGGCCAGTCCTATTCCAAAGACCATGCCTAATATACCTAATGTAATTGCCGCACCTAAAAGTAATTCCATTTGTTTTTCCTACCTTTACTCAAAAACATCTTTTGAGTCTATTTCCAATCCTTCCAATATTTTAGATTTTACTCTCATCTATTTTTAAATAATCCGCATACGTTATCTTTTTTCTATCAGTTATAGAAGTCATCGCCTATCTCTTCTCATTAAATATTAATGTCAATTCTTTTTAGGAAAACAATAATTTGATGGAATTAGTTCCGTTACGCCATGGTTCCGATCATTCTGTGAATTGCCTGTCCTGCAGGCACCATCGGAAAGACGTTCTCATTTGGATCTATCCTAAAATCCATGATAACAGGCCCTTTTATAGAAAATGCCTTTTCTATCGTTGGACGGACGTCTTCTTTCTTCTCAATTAAAAATCCTTTTGCACCGTACGCCTCCGCCAGCTTGACAAAATCCGGATTACCGTTCAAATTAACACTGGAATACCGTTTATTATAAAACAATTCCTGCCACTGACGTACCATTCCCAGATAGCCGTTATTTAAAATAGCTATTTTCACAGGGATGTTTAACCGCGCAACGGTACTGAGTTCCTGGATATTCATTTGAATGCTACCATCACCTGCAATATCCACCACAAGTTTATCTGGACATCCCAATTGAGCGCCAATGGCAGCGGGAAAACCGTAACCCATTGTGCCCAGGCCGCCAGAAGACAGAAATGTGCGCGGTTGCGTAAACGTAAAATATTGGGCAGCCCACATCTGATTTTGCCCCACCTCTGTTGTAATGATAGCGTTGCCCTTAGCCGCATCGCAGATTTGCTCAATTACATATTGAGGTTTAATAACGTTTCCACTATTATTATACGATAATGGATTTTTTTCTTTCCAGTGTTTGATTTTATCAAACCATTCTTTTCTCTCATCAAAATGGATATGTTTGTTGAGTTCTTGTAATATATTTTTTGCATCTCCTACAACCGGTATATCCACTCTGATGCTCTTGCTGATAGATGCAGGATCAATATCAACGTGAATAATCTTTGCGTTGGGGGCAAATTCATCAATCTTTCCAGTAATACGGTCGTCAAATCTTGCGCCGATCGCCACTAAAACATCTGATTCTGTTACTGCGAAATTTGCGTAAGCAGTGCCATGCATCCCCAACATTCCTAATGACAAACGGTGGGTTTCCGGGAATCCCCCAAGACCCATTAGTGTTGTGGTTACCGGAAGATTTCCCTTTTCTGCAAATTCAAGTAAATCCTTTGAACATTCAGAGGTAATGATGCCTCCGCCCGTATAGACTACTGGCTGTTTGGAGGAATTAATTGCCTCAGCAGCAATCATAATTTGACGAATATTACCTTCGTATCTGGGTTTATATCCTGGTAAATCTACCACGGTTGGAATTACTTCCTCGCATTTCTCCATGGTGACATCAACAGGCAAGTCAATCAATACAGGACCTCTGCGCCCGGTGTTGGCTATAAAAAATGCCTCTTTTACGATTCTTGCAAGGTCTTTAATATCTTTCACTAAATAACTATGTTTTGTTATAGGACGCGTGATTCCAATAATATCGGCTTCCTGGAAGGCGTCATTCCCAATGAGAAATGTCTTAACCTGTCCTGTTATGGCTACTATAGGTATCGAATCCATATAAGCCGTTGCAATTGCCGTAGTCAAATTTGTAGCGCCTGGACCAGAAGTAACCAGGCAAACCCCAACCTTTCCCGTAGCCCTGGCATATCCGTCTGCTGCATGACCAGCGCCTTGTTCGTGTCGGGTTAAAATGAACTTTATAGAAGAGTCAAATAATGCATCAAATAAGGGTAAAACGGCGCCACCTGGAATTCCAAAGACATACTCTGCCCCTTCTCTTATTAATGCATCTACCAATATTTGTGAACCTGTTTTAATCATCAATCTGCTGTATATGAAAAAATTTAATTCCTATTAAAGAATAAAAAACGGTAAGACTATCTACATATTACCTTACTAAGGTATGTTTTAGGAGGAGTGCATGAACTTGACAAACACAGGAAAACCTGTTAACGACCTAATATGGTAAGAAAACTGATTGGGCTTTTTTAAATAAGACTGATATATTTTTACTTACCAGATTTTTCTTGGTCTACGTCCTCGTTTAATTCCTCATTTATATAATCTATGTCATCCATGTCTTCATATTTTGGAGGTTTATATCCTGGCGTCTTGGATTTTTCAACCTCTTCTTTGTACGCTACGAGAACCTTTTTCTGTATCTCTTCCCTACAATTTGAATTTATGGGGTGGGCCGTATCGGCATGTAATTTTAGTCTGCCCGCACCTTTGGATGCGCGTTTTTCATCCAATTTCGTACCACAATCATTACAATATTGTGCCATTAGGTGATTTTTACCACCGCATTTCGGACATCTGTCGGTGAGTTTTCTGCTGGGCATGGCTACAAATGCCCCTTTGTGTCCTTCGATAACCTTTAGATCCCTTACGACAAAATCATTATCTATCGTAATACTACAAAATGCCTGTAATCTATTCTTCTTAGCTTCTGTTAACTTTACCCGGACTTCAGTAATATTCAATTGTCTTCCCCCTTCCTGTTCACTTAGCAGTGTCCTAGAAATCATTGGTTACCATAAACACATCACCAATATTTAGCATCTTTATTTTGTTTTCAATCTCTTTTGGATCCATTCCCTCCTTACATAAGCCATATAAAGCAGAACCACTCCCAGATAAAAGTGTGCCACAAAAACCAAACGTTGTTAATGTTTTTTTGATTTTCTCAAGGTCTGGATAAAGCCAGAAAACAACATCTTCTAAGCGATTATGTAAACTAGGTCCTAATTCCTGCGGACTCCCTGACTCTAATTTTCGCAAGAAAAAGCTAACATCTTTTAAATTTTTTGTCAAGCTAATTTTGAAATTTTTATAAACCATCGCGGTGCTAACCTCGAACCCCGGATAAATTATTATGTAATTATACTTTACATTCAAAGGATATGGAGTAACAACCTCCCCACGTCCTTTACATATCGCTGTATTCCCAATAACAAAAAATGGTGTGTCTGACCCCAATTTCCCGGCCAGCGACATCAATTGTTTTTCATCATATCCGATTTGCCATAATCTGTTCAATCCAAACAATGTTGCAACAGCATCGCTGCTCCCGCCGCCAAGTCCCGCCCCAATCGGTATTTTTTTTTCTAAATGGATTTTCACACCTTTTGCAGTCCCAGTCTCTTTTTGCATGAGGCGAACTGCTTTAACAACGAGATTTTCTTCACCCGTAGCAAGTTTAGGATTCGAGCAGGTAAACTCTACCCCTTTATCGTAATTTTCTATATGAAGATAATCAAATAGACTAACTTCTTGCATAACCGTTTCGATCTCGTGATAACCATCCTGTCGCTTCCCCAATATTTCAAGAAACAAATTGATCTTTGCAGGCGCGGCAACCTTTATCTTCCCTTGTTCTTCCCAGAATTTCATAAACAATGCCCCTTATTTCATTGTATTCTTAAAAAACGAACACTGTGTATCACCGTAAGTTCGAGTATCAAATAATTCTAAATAAATAGCTTCTTGGGGCATTTCAAAATCTGTTTTTCTATGCTGCAACATTATTAGACCCTCTTGTTGGACTATTTGTTTACTGCATAAAAGTGAAAATAAGATCAAGAGTTTATCCCTGTAAGAGCTTTTTTCTACGAGAGGATATGGTGGAGTGACAAAGACTATGTCAACCTTTACATTGTTTTTTCCGAGGTATGGAATAACGTCAAATACATCGTATAATACAATCTGCGCCTTATTTTGAAGCTTTGTTGCCTCAAGATTTTTCGTAATAACTTCAATCGCAGACCTATTGTTTTCTACAAAAATGCAGGACATTGCACCACGGCTTAATGCCTCTATTCCAATTGCACCTGTACCCGCATACATATCTAAAACACGGCTGCCGGGAATAACCCCCGATAATATATTGAACAGAGATTCTTTTGTCCTATCCTGTATAGGTCTTGTCTTGTCTCCTATCAATGAGTCAAGATGTATACCCCTTGCACTGCCAGCAATTACACGCACGGTCTTATCAGTCTACTTTATTAGCGCCTGTCTTTATTACCAAGTGGCTTGCCTGGGCAAGATTATCATGCGAACTTCCGGCATCAATCCACCAGCCATCTATAGTATCGTAAGTCATTAACCCGTTTTTTATATAATAATTATTTACGTCCGTAATTTCAAGTTCACCCCGTTCAGAGCGTTCTAGCGTTTTGACGACATCGAAGACTCGATAATCATACATATAGATACCAATAACGGCATATTCTGATTTGGGCTTTTTGGGCTTTTCTTCAATACGCACAACCTTATCCCCAACAAGCTCTGGAACGCCAAAATGTTCTGGATGAGGGACCTTTTTTATTATAATCTTCGCCCCTTCTTTCTGCCTTTCAAACGCCTCTGTTTGCTTTATAATATTGTTTTCTATAATATTATCGCCCAGCACAACAATAATTTTGTCACCATCTGCAAAATCTTCAGTCAAACCCAGCGCCTCAGCAATACCACCTTCGCCTTCCTGATAGGTATAACTGATGTGTTTTAAACCAAACTGTTTTCCGTCTCCAAGCAATCTTAAAAATTCTCCGGCATGATTTCCCCCGGTAACAATCATAATATCCCTGATTCCCGCATTAATAAGAATTTTAATCGGATAATAAATCATGGGCTCTTTGTATACGGGAAGGAGATGCTTATTGGTAATCTTTGTCAACGGTAATAAGCGTGTCCCTAGTCCGCCTGCAAGAACAATCCCCTTCATTATCCGTCCTTTCTATCCCAGGAATAAGGTATTTCTCCACTGTGGGGATCTATGCGATATTCATCAGGTGCAGTGTAATTGTATAATTCCGTAGGACAATTGACGACAATCGCCTCATGTTCGCTTATACATTTAAAACCGTGGGTAACCATCGGAGGTATCTGTATCAAAACAGGATTGTATGTACCTGCAATAAACTCATTTATTTGTCCAAAGGTGGGGGAATCTTTCCTGCTATCGTAAAGAACAATCTTCATCATACCATGTATAACAGTAAAATGGTCTGTTTGTATCTTATGATAATGCCAAGCCTTTACAACACCCGGATAAGCTGTCGTTACATATACCTGACCAAATTTTATGAAAAGTTCGTCGTCTTTTCGAAGTATCTCCATCAATCTGCCGCGTTCATCAGGGAGGGGTTTGAGTTTTTTTATCCTTACGCCATCGATCATGGTCATTTTCCCTTATACTTTTCGTCCTTACTCATTACGGCCAGCACAATGAGACAATGATAAGAATATTTTCCACCTAAGTCAATTCCAAATTCCATATTGACATACCTATCTTTTATAAATTATAATTTGTCTCTTAAATTAATTGATTTTTTTCACATAGCATAGTATCGCTATGACTTGCCATTTTGGAAATAGCAAAGCAATTAAAAAATTTCAACACTATGCTTTTTAAACATTAAAGTAAAGGTACGTAATTATGATCAGTAATATACAAAAAGAATTAACCCCTCTTCGTGAGCGTTTAGTACACCTCAGGGACTCTCTTTGACCTCGAAAATAAAAAGAAAGAAATGTCTGCCTTAGAGGAACAAATCTCTTCCCCGCATTTTTGGGAAAATAAGGACAATGCTCAGCAAGTTATCAAGAAATTAAAATCCCTCAAAGGAATTATCTTACCTCTTCATGAATTGCAAAAAACACTGGATGACATCGAGTGTTTATCGTCACTTGCTGAAGAAGAACAAGATGAACAGGCTGAGGCTGAGGTCGTAAAAGATATTAAGTCGTTTACACAGAAGCTTGAAAAAATTGAATTGCGGACAATGTTGGGCGAACCGCACGATCACTGCAATGCCTATTTAAGCATTTATGCAGGCGCAGGCGGGACTGAGTCCTGTGATTGGGTATCCATGTTATTCCGCATGTACAGCCGCTGGGTGGAAAGAAGTGGATTTGCGCAGTCTCTCATTGACGTATTACCGGGCGAAGAGGCTGGAATTAAAAGGATTACCGTTCATATAAAGGGCGAGTATGCCTATGGATATTTAAAGTCTGAAATCGGGGTTCATCGGTTAGTACGCATCTCCCCCTTTGATGCAAATGCAAGGAGACATACATCGTTTGCAGCGGTCGATGTGCTTCCAGAGATTGAAGAGGAAGAAGAAATTGAAATTAACGAAAATGAATTACGGGTAGATACCTACCGGGCATCCGGGGCAGGCGGCCAACATGTCAACAAGACATCATCCGCCGTTCGTCTTACTCATCTTCCAACCGGGATTGTCGTACAATGCCAGAGTGAACGGTCACAGCACCAGAACCGGCGAATGGCCTTAAGCATGTTGAAGGCAAAAATGTATCAGATAAAAGAAAAGGAAAGAGAGAAAGAACTCTCTGCAGCTTACGATGAGAAAGGAGAAATTGCATGGGGTCATCAAATTCGATCGTATGTATTACAACCCTACTCCCTTGTTAAAGACCTGCGCACCGGCAAGGAAACAGGGAATACACAGGCGGTACTGGATGGCGAGATTGATGAGTTTATGGAAACATATCTGAAATGGAAGATGGTAAAAACGAGTTAACCATATCTTATCAATCCTCTGTTTGAAAAGATAACTGTAATCTTTACATTATACTATGCTCGCAGGTTTTAGCCTGCGGCTATCAAATTTACTTTTAAAGGATAACGTGAAAATATGATTACATTACAAAACGATGACCCGGAAGTTTGGCGCGCCATACAAGCAGAAAAAGAGAGGCAACAAAATACCATTGACTTGATTGCATCGGAAAATATATGCAGCCTTGCAGTACAGGAAGCACAAGGGTCTTCAATGACCAATAAATATGCCGAAGGGTACGCCAGGAGAAGATGGTATGCCGGCTGTGGAAATGTGGATACGGTAGAAGAATTAGCAATTGAAAGGGCAAAGCAAATCTTTGGGGCCGAGCATGCCAACGTGCAACCACACGCTGGTTCACAAGCCAACATGGCCGTCTGCTTTGCCGTGTTGAAACCGGGAGACCGTCTCCTGGGAATGGATTTATCCCACGGCGGTCATCTCACCCACGGATTTAAAAAGAACTTCTCAGGAATGATGTATGAAATTACCCATTATGGCGTAAAAAAAGAAACCGGATATATTGACTACGATGAAGTGCGCGCCATTGCATTGAAAACGAAACCCAATATGATCATCGCCGGCGCAAGCGCATATCCCAGGATACTTGACTTCCCCAAATTCAGAAAAATTGCGGATGAGGTGGGGGCATACTTTATGGCTGACATTGCCCATATCGCCGGGCTTATCGCTGGCGGCGCACATCCAAGCCCAGTTCCCTATGCAGACTTTGTTACCACAACAACCCATAAAACGCTCCGGGGACCGCGAGGCGGTTTGATCTTATGTAAATCGAAGTATGCGAAACAGGTTGATTCTATGATTTTCCCTGGAATTCAGGGCGGTCCATTCATGCACATCATCGCGGCAAAAGCAGTCGCATTTAAGGAGGCATTGACGGAAGAGTTCAAGCAGTGCCAACAGCAAACGGTAAAAAATGCAAAGGCGATGGCACAGGAGTTTGTAAAGCGGGGATATACCATCGTTTCTGGCGGAACGGACAACCATCTCTTCCTGATTGACTTGCGCAATAAAGGCATTGCAGGGAAAGATGCTCAATTATTATTAGAAACCGTGGATATCATCCTGAATAGAAATACGATCCCTTATGATGAAAGGGGTGCAAATGAACCGAGCGGTATTCGAATCGGAACACCCACGGTCACTTCACGAGGCATGAAAGAAGCGGATGTCGTAAAAATAGCTGAGTGTATCGATAAAGCCCTTTCTCAACCAAACGATAACAGAGTTAAAGAGACTATTCGAAAGACAATTAAATCGCTTTGCTCGGCATATCCTTTATATTAGAGGAAAGCGGGTCAGGCTGCAAAATAGCAACTTTATCATGCTGATAGGTATTTTGCTGGAAAAACAAAATCACAACTTACAAAGATGTTTTTTGAAAATATAGCTAGTTAAAGGGCTGGAGCAATCCAGCCCTGTTTTTTGTATCCACAGGGAAGAAAAATGACATCGAAGTTATTATCTAAAAAAATAATTATTATAGGCAATGGTGGCTGGGGAACTGCGCTTGCCATTCTGCTCTATAAAAAGGGTTATGAAGTTACCCTTTGGGGTTCTGATGCAACATACTCAGATTACTTGAGAGAAAAAAGAGAAAACGTCAAATATTTAAAGGGTATTCCAATCCCTTCCGGAATATGCATTACTTCTAATATATCTCAAAAGTTATTGGATGTACACATCGTTGTCGTTGCAACACCCACACCCTACCTGCGTTCTGTACTTATGAAATTTAAAGAATCCTTTGTTCAGGGAACGCCCGTTGTGAGTGTTACAAAAGGGATAGAAAATGATTCCCTTATGAGGCCTAGCGAAATCATCACAAGCGTACTGGGAAACCAACCTGTTTCTCTCCTTTTAGGACCAAGCCATGCGGAGGAGGTCGCACGCGGATTGCCGACCACTATTGTTGCGTCATCTAAAGACGTTACCCTGTCACGAACCGTTCTGGAAATTTTCACCACAGACAGGTTCAGGGTCTATACGAATCCTGACATGATCGGTGTTGAGCTAGGCGCTGCGATGAAAAATGTGATCGCTATAGCCGCAGGCATATGTGATGGCCTGAAATTTGGTGACAATTCAAAGGCTGCCCTTATTACACGCGGACTGGCAGAGATTAGCCGACTTGGCGTCGTCATGGGGGCGCAAAAAAATACCTTTTCAGGACTCACGGGATTGGGCGACTTAATAACGACCTGTATCAGCCCTTACGGGCGAAACCGCTGGGTTGGCGAGCAGATTGGAAAAGGGAAAAAACTGCAGGAAGTCCTGGAAAAAATGGAGCAAATTGCAGAGGGCGTCTGGACTACAAAATCCGTTACAGCGCTTTCAAATAAATTACATGTGGAAATGCCCATCACTCAGGAAATCTACAACGTACTCTTTACCAACAAAGACCCCCTGGATGCTGTAAGTAATCTCATGATGCGCACCCCCAGGTCTGAGATGGAAGAACTCGTTTGAAAGCTTAAGGTCTAGATGAAAACCATACATGAGAGATTCATGAGACTTGCCATTGACAAGGCACGACAGGGCATTAAAAACGGGCAGACACCGTTTGGGGTATGTATATCAAAAGACGAAGACGTTGTCAGTTGTGTCCATAATATCGTATGGGAAAGTATCGATATAACCGCCCATGCCGAAATTCATGCGATCAGAGAAGCTTGTAAAAGATTAAATACCGTTGACTTATCTGGCTGTGTAATTTATTCTACCTGTGAACCGTGCCCCATGTGCTTTAGCGCCTGTCATTGGGCAAAATTATCCACGATCGTTTATGGCACACGCATCGGGGATGCAAAAAAATTAGGATTTAGCGAACTTACCATCCCGAACGATACCATGAAGCAACTGGGTAACAGTCCGATAGAAGTAGTCGGAAACATACTTCGTAAAGAAAATTTAGAGCTTTTCAAGTTATGGTCAGAGCAAGAGAATAAAAGAATTTATTAAATTTTTTTCCCTCTTACAATGAATAAAATACAGGTAAAAACACATTCTCAGTCAGAATTTATTAATATAACGCCTGAAGTCAATAAGATCGTACACAGGCTGGGATTTAAAGAGGGTGTATGTTACGTATATGTGCCCCATACCACTGCCGCCGTTACTATCAATGAAAACGCCGACCCTTCCGTTCCAAAAGATATACTAAACGAACTCAATAAGATAGTGCCATGGAACGACCATTATACCCATATGGAAGGGAATGCCGCCGCTCATATCAAATCTACGATTGTGGGTTCTTCTGTTTACATCCCTATCTCAGATGGAAAATTGGCGCTGGGCACCTGGCAGGGTATTTTCTTTTGTGAATTCGATGGCCCCAGACACCGGGAAGTATTTGTACAAACTATTAAAAGTGAATAGCACACAGACCAGACAAAGGATTACGTT
>JACRII010000093.1 GCA_016235875.1 Planctomycetota bacterium | reverse complement strand
TCTAAAATAGAATCGTTGGGACAACCTGCAGCACAATGACAGCCTCCAGAGTGCTTTTCTATTTCAGGCTTCTCATATTCAACCTCTAAATCTTCACTAAAAAAATCGTATTCTTGGTCTATATTAACACGGTCAACTTTTTGGATTTTTGAGAAAATTTCTTTTTCCATGAATATTCTCCTTAAATGTTATAAATATATGTTTGTTTAAAACAAACCTTTTAGTCATTACTAAAATTTATAACTACGCATTGGACTTTGTGACCATTTTGCTCCTCCTTCCTACCGATTATTAATGTTTTTTTACCAATTTAATTTGTTTGCATAGTCTAAAACTTTTTTTAAGACATCCTCTTCTAATTTTCTCTCCTTCAAATTTTCAAAATTAGATGATAGGAAATTGCTTTTTACCATTAGGAAGTCAATTTAGCAAAAACAAAGAAAATTGCAAGATTTTTTTATTTTATCAGCTCTATGGAGTATCCGGGGGCTGCATCTTAAATAATAAATATTGATATTTTCTATGAACTTATTCCGAACCATATTGTGTGGAGATTTTGGTACCGTATTTCCCAACTAATATCATCCCTTTTTTATATTTAGAGTCTATGGCAGGTTGTAATTTTAATTGATATTGCAGACTATCGGTGAATTGCTTTAACTGCTCGAATTGGCCACTCAATAGTTCTACTTCGATTTCCCGGTAAGTTTTTTGCCCTTTGTGTCCACGGAAGATTACCTCGTCCAGAGACAGCTCTGCTTTAAATCCATCATTTCCAATGATGGTCGCTGTATAACGCTGAGTCTCGACGACGAGAACCTTTCTCAATTCCTGTCCCTGGAGATGCAGTTTTTCCAAGACTATTAGTGGAATCGTGGGCTTTTTTTCTTCAGTCCAGCGTCTCGTTTCCTCATTCGAAAGTGTCCATTCAAACTCTCTTCGTTCAAAGATGGTATCTCGTTGTTTTACACATGACTTATAAGCGCCCACATAGTTTTCACCCCTCTGGCGTATGCGTAATGCGGCATCTGACATCAGGAGTGTGTAATCGGAGGTATCCAAATAGACATCCCTCTGAAAACATGGATTTTCCCTGGTGTATTTGAGATCCATGGTACTGATGGCAGCCAGAAAGTCGTTCAAACCAAGTCCATCGGGGCAGATAAACTTTGCTTCGACTTCAGTTTTTTCTCTGGTATTATGAGAGCCCGTTTGCATGGTAGTTAAAAGGTAATAGCTCAGCTACCTTAGACAGGATGAACAGGATTAACAAGATATTTTTTCATCCTGTATATCTTTTACTTTAATAGTTTTGATTAACTGGATTTATATCATGTCTATCCTGTTATCTTGTCAAATCTTTTTCCTCCAGTGAACTGTTACTGAAAGTACTATGATTTTCGCAATACACGGCCATTCGTTATGCCAGTGTGTTTGCCGTTATTCACGGCGATCTTTCCGTTCACTATTACGTACGCTACGCCTTCTGAATATTGATGAGGTTCCGTGAAAGTACTCCTGTCAATGATTTTCTCAGGGTCAAAAATAGTAATATCTGCAAAATACCCTGCTTTTATCAAACCTCTCTTATTTAATCCGACTTTTTGTGCAGGAAGTCCGGTCATTTTCTGAATGGCCTTTTCTAATGAAAGGATTTTCTTTTCTCTGTAAAATCTTCCCAGAATACGCGAAAAAGTCCCATAGCTCCGTGGGTGGGGTTTCCCTTCTTTAAGTATGCCCTGGTTAGCGCGCATGGAGCTATCAGAACCGACAAAGACAAAATCCCAACCCAATATCTTTTCCAAATTTTCTTCGCACATGCTGAACAAGAAAATATCTACCCGTGTCTCTTCTTCTATGAGCAAATCAAAAACTGTCTCAATAGGCGGCTTGTTCAACTCCTTAGAAATCTCTGTAATTGTCTTTCCCTCCATCCACTTGTTTTTATCATAATAAACGGACGAAATCATTATCGCATTCCAAAAAGCATCGTCTTCCGACGGAGATACCTCTTTTGCAATTTGTTGCCGCATATTTGTATCTTTGAGCCTGTTTATTTGGTCAGCAATACCGCCCTCGTATACCCAATTTGGCAGTATGACATCCAGATCGGTTGCAGCAGCAATATAGGGATAACGATCGCAGGTAATGTCGATGCCTTCGTCAATAGCGCGATCAATTATTGTTTTAATATTTTTGACTTTATACCAATTGCGGCTTCCCGATGTTTTAAGGTGAGATACCTGCAGCTTGACGCCGGAAAGTCTTGATATTTCAATCGCCTCAGTCAGTGCATCTTCAAGTTTGTCTCCTTCATTACGGATATGGGTTGCATAAAAACCACCATAGTTTTCAATTATTTTGCACAACTCCGCTATCTCATTTGTTGATGCATAACAACCCGGTGGGTAGATCAAACCGCTGGACATGCCAAATGCCCCTGCCTCCATAGATTCCCTTAAATCTTTATCCATCTGAAGCAATTCATGCGGTTCGGGAATTCTATTTTCATATTCAATTATACATGCCCTGATATTGCCATGACCGACAAGAAATGCCCGATTAATAGAACTCCTGGCCTTTTCTGCCACATCATAAAACTCAGAGGCCGACCGCCATGTGAGGTCGATACCATATTTAGCTAATCCTTGCGCCCGTCTTTCCAATACCTTTCCACGCAATGGGAAGGCCGAGAAACCGCAGTTCCCGCAAATTTCGGTAGTTACACCATCGAGAATCTTGCTATCGCTCTCCGGACGGATAAGCCATAAGAAATCACTATGGGAGTGGATATCGATAAATCCTGGGGCAACAATCAGCCCCTCTGCATCAATGGTGGGACAATTATTTGCAGGAATGTAGTGGTCTAAAAAGGCAATCTTGTCATCCTTGATGCCAATGTCTATATTTCTTCCGGGGACTCCGGTTCCATCAATAACTGTTCCATTTTTTATTATCAGATCAAAATCCATGAGCATTCAATTTAAAAAAACTGCTTTCTTAGTTAGCCGTGGGTGAAAAAATCACGTTATTGGGATATTATTGTTCTTCTACCAGTGGGGAAGGTTCGTCCAGGCCAAGTACTCTGTCAATATCCTTGTGCATAGAACTGATATCCTGCTTGATAGTATCGATGTGCTTTTTGTTGTGATATTTATCGGTGGTAAAACATCCTGTCAGACTCCACAGGGCGGCTGCACACAAGATTGAAGAAATGACGGTCGATAGGAATGTTTTTTGTTTCGCTGGCATACTAATATTCCTTCCTCTGTCTTGAGGATGGTATTCTCATAATTCGTCGGTACTTTGTTACCGTTCTTCGGGCAATGTCTATACCTGATGCGAGTAATTTTTCAGCAACTTCTTCATCGCTTAAAGGATTGGATTTGTTTTCTTTTGCAACAATCTCGCCAAGCTTCTGTCGTATGGCTTCCCATGACTCCATCGACCCGTCAACGTTCTGGAAACCGCCGGTGAAGAAAAACTTCATTTCGAATATACCCTGCGGCGTTTGAATGTATTTATGCGCAATGGCGCGGCTTACCGTTGAGACGTGTACTCCGACTATATCGGCAACGTCTTGCATCTTTAGTGTCCGGAGACGATGAACTCCTTCGTCTAAAAAGTTCTTTTGCAACTCCACTATCTTGCAGGCTACCTTGTACAATGTGCTCCTTCTCTGTTCAATTGCATCAATGAGCCATTTTGCTGATTCGATTTTCTTTTGTATATACTGACGCGTCGTACTGTCGGTACCGTTCTCACCCAGGAATTTTTTGTAAAAAGCGCTGATATGCAAATGAGGAAGATTGGAATTGTCGATGAGAAACACCTCGTATTTCCCATCGATATTTTCTACTTTTACCTCCGGAACCACATAGGGTATGGTCTCGTCACAAAAGATAGAACCAGGCTTGGGATTTAACGTGCGGATAAATTCCACCTGCTTCTTGATTACCTCCAGGCTGTGCCCGGTCCTTTTGGCTATCAGGGGATATTTCTTCATTTCAATGTCTTCGAGATGGTTGATGAGCAATTCCTTCATCAACTGATAGTTTGGATCCCGCTTGTCCAGTTGCAGTATCAAACATTCCTGTAAGTTTCTGGCTCCGACTCCCGGTGGTTCCAATGCCTGAACAATTTTCAGAGCTTCCTTGACTTCCTCAACAGGGAGAGGTTTTTCTAAGGATTGCACAATTTCTTCCAGCGGGCTGGCCAGGTATCCGGTTTTATCAATGGAATAAATGATATTTTCACAGGCTTCTACCAGATGGTTTGAAACTTCAATCAATGACATCTGTCCCATTAAATAATCATGCAGGGACATTGGCTTGGCGGCGGTATTCTCCAATGCTTCTTGTTTTTGATCACGTTCGTCCGACAGATTATTTCGCCGAACAATAGTCTGTGAATAGTATTCACGCCAATCTTCTGCAATTTCACCCAGTCTGTCAAACTCGTCACTTTTTACATCATCATCCTTTGCCGTTTGAGGTGTATCGTCTGCTTCTCTGAGATTTTCATCTTTCTTTTCATCCACCACCTCTTCTAACACAGGATTATCAACCAATTCCTGCTGCACGTGCTCAACAAGGGCTAGTATGGGCAACTGGAGAATCTCAATTGATTGAATGATTTGAGGAGACAACTTCATCTTCTGCTGAAGTTGTGGTAATAAAGACGATTGCATTCTCATGAAACATCACCTTCCATAAAAAAAACGACTTTAAACTCCTAACATCTCATTTCTGCCACTCATGGCATCGGCGACAATTGCCGTATTTGCATATTCAAGATAGCTTCCTGTTGGCAACCCGCGGGCAAGTCTTGTAACCCTTACCCCTAAAGAGTGCAATTGCTTATGAACATACAGAGCAGTTGCATCTCCTTCCAGATTCAAATTTGTCGCCAGAATGACTTCTTTTACATGGTCTCCCCTTACCCGTTGTAAGAGTTTCTCAATAGTCAAAGATTCCGGTGTAATATCTTCCAGGGGTGATATGTGTCCTCCAAGGACATGGTAAAGACCGCGATATTTACCCGTTTTTTCTATAATTAAGAGGTCTGCAAGTTGTTCGACCACGCAAATAACGGAACTATCCCTGTGGCTATTACTACAGATATGACACGGGTCATGCTCTGAAACATTAAAGCAAACCGAACACGCTTTGATAAGCTTTTTTACATCACGAATGGCATAGGCAAGCTGCATGGCCTCTTCTCCCGGTAGTTTTAAAATATGACATGCAAGGCGCTCTGCGGTCTTCTGTCCTATTCCAGGCATCTTTCCGAACTCATTGATAAGTTTGATTACCGATTGTGGATATGCATTCAAATTAGATGACCTCTTTAGCCAATATTACTCAGTTACATTCCCCCTCCGAGTAAACCCTGCATTCCCGGAATGTTTAATCCGCCCGTAAGCTTTCCCATCTCGGACTGGTACAACTCCTGTGATTTTTTAAATGCCTGTGAAACGGCTGACAGAATGAGGTCTTCGAGCATTTGGACATCCTTGGGGTCTACGACTTCCGGGTCGATCTTGATGGAAAGGATTTCTTGTTTTCCATTCATATGTACCGTGACCATTCCGCCTCCTGAACTGGCCTCGACGACACGCTCCTTCAAATCGTTTTGAATTTCTTCCATCTGTTTCTGCATTTTTTGGGCCTGTTTCTGCGCCTGTTTCATCATTTCTGCAATATTGCCAAAACCCTTCATCGTATTGACCTCCTCTATTTATTTACCTTAACGACATGACCACCAAACAATTCCAGGGTCTTTTTTACTGCCGGTTCAGAGCATATTGAATCGGGAACCTGTTGTTCGGAAGGACCGCGACCTGATACGATATTTATTTTGCCTTTTTCTGAATTTCCATTCTGGGCTATGGTAAGTTTCAGTCTTACGTTAGATTGGAATGCCTCTTTTGCGTATAGTTCTATAAGTTTTTTTTCTTCAACTTGCTCGATCTTTCCCTTGTGAAACGAGCAATTACCGGGAAACTCGATGGTAATTTCTCCGTCTTTAAGCCCGGCAAATCGGCCTTCCTTCAAGAGCGCCCAGGTGGATTTTTTCTTGCTCTGGATTGAGACAAGAATCTTTTCCCAACGACTTTTTTCATCAGGCAGGATATCTGATTCCTTCTCTTCGTTTTTTATTGTACGATATTCTTCTGGCGGTGGTTCCGACACCACGTGCTGCGTAACGGGTTTTTGAACTGGCGTGAATTCTTTATTTTTCTCAGTTGTTTCATCACCTGAATGTATAAGGCTATTTTCTAAAGATGCAATCCTGTCTGCAATTTCATTTAAAGAACCGATCGATTCCATCCTGCACAGCTTGATTAAGGCCATTTCGAGCAAAATTCGTTGCAGGAGAGAATCAGTCGTCCGCATCCTTGCATCTGAAAGTATTTGGACCATGTACATGAGAGTATCGCCGGAAAAGGAGTTTCCATATCGCTGCACTAACGTTGTATTAAGCTCAGTCCACTTTATATCCTGGCCACAGGAAGAAAATATCAGAAGGTCTCTGATGCACGAAAACAACTGATCGATAAATTCCCCCGAAGTCTTTCCATCGTTTAAAATAGTATCCACAATCTTCAAGGCAGAGGATGCATCTTTTTTTACGAAACTGTCGAACATTCCGAGTATCTTGTCCTCGTCGATACAACCCAGAACAAAATTTACATCTTCAAGAGAAATCTTATCTTTGCAAAAAGAGAGGAGTTGGTCTAAAACTGATTGAGAATCCCGCAGTCCACCCCTGGCGTGTCTTGCTATCATGTGAAGCGCAGCAGTGTCAATCTGCACGCCTTCAGCCTTGCAGATATCCGAAAGCCGCTTTTCAATATCGTGGACGGAAATATTCTTAAAATCGAATCGCTGACATCGTGACTGGACGGTTTCAGGAAGGCGATTGACTGCGGTTGTGGCAAAAATAAACTTAACGTGGGCTGGCGGCTCTTCAAGGGTTTTCAGGAGGGCATTAAACGCCTCGCGGGTAAGCATATGCACCTCGTCAATAATGTAAATCTTATAGCGGGTACGCGAAGGGGCGTAGCTTACATTCTGCCTGATATTCCTCACCTCGTCGATTCCCCGGTTGGAGGCGCCGTCAATTTCCAAAACGTCAATATCGTTGCCTTCCGAAATGCACCGGCAAATATCACAGACATTGCAGGGCGTTTCCGTAGGACCATGCTGGCAATTCAAAGCCTTCGATAATATGCGCGCCGCCGATGTCTTGCCCACTCCCCGGGGTCCTGCCAACAAATAGGCATGAGCAACCCTGTTGGCGCGAATGGCGTTCCTGAGGGTTGTCACAATAGGCTCTTGCCCAACAATATCCTCAAAGGTTTGGGGACGATATCTGCGAGCCAATACAACATAAGACATGAGCTGACCACCTTAATAACGACACCATAATATTAATAATTTGAGATATATTATACTTTGTTGTTTGACCTATATCAATACACTTCTTCAGCTATTTTTTTCATCGTGGGAAATCGTGGAGATTAAGCTACGGGATGTTAATGACTTGCAGAGATAAACTTGTCCTCATAAAAATGGGGATATGAAAAATATTCCCATGAAAAATTTTTGTAATCGGCCGTGCACTTTTTTTCGTCCCCCCTTCCATCAGCTTATCCATGCAGTAAGCTCAGGCCAGATTTGCTCACGGCACATAAGGACAATTGCTTATGGCTGCTTGCTTCCGCACCTGACCAGGTTCGCATCATCTCTTATTGCATGAGACCCGGCCTTCAACACCACTTACATAGATAGAACTAATAGTCCGTAGGTCCTCCAAAAAGCGATCGATCCTGCTATAGCGGGTTGCAGGTTACAAGGAACCGCTAGCTCCCCATCTAGCACGGCCAATTTTAACAAACTGGCGGAGAGGGCGGGAGTCGAACCCGCGATACCGATTTTGTCGGTATACGCGCTTTCCAAGCGCGCTCATTCGGCCTCTCTGACACCTCTCCAAATTTGAGTGAAAACAGTTTTTTTAGTTTAAAACGTCTGAAATTTTCAAAATAGTCACGAAGTCACCAGGACCCTAACGTTAGACTGAGAAGTTGGGAGATTGTGAAGTTAGGAAGTGCTCATCTTCACAACTTCATATCTTCTCAACTTTATCATTTTCACTGGCGGAGAGGGTGGGATTCGAACCCACGTTCCGCTGTTAAGCGGAAAACGGTTTTCGAGACCGTCCCGATCAACCACTCTGGCACCTCTCCTTCTTCACCCATCCTACATGATTGCCATAATTGCAGTAACAGGAAAAAGTTGTTGGGTTTTGTCTTTTAAAACCCAGCCTAATTTAATGTACAGGAATTTCAATCTTTTGTGATTCCCCTCTAAAAAGAGGGGATAAAGGGGTGTGTAAATTTGCCACAACACACCCCCGGCCCCTCTTTCTAGAGGGGAGCTTAAAAGTTGCTGCCGCAGGCATCCTAATTTAATAGTTACTTCGTACGGCAGTTTTCTAAAAAAAATTTTTGTAACAAATATTTAGACTCTTCGGCAAGGATATTCGGTATAACCTTCAAACGGTGATTGAACCTGGGTTCCTGGACAAGGTTCATAACCGATGTGCATGCCCCGGCCTTTTTATCCACCGTTCCGTAAACAAGGGTATCAATCCTCGACTGCACCAGCGCCCCGGCGCACATTGCGCAGGGTTCTAAGGTAACATACATAGTGGTACCCGTTAAACGCCAGTTCTGCAAATAGTCGGCAGCCTGAGTTATCGCTATCATTTCCGCATGGGCAGTAGGGTCGTTGAGTATTTCCCTTTGATTATGTGCGCGGGCGATAATGCGATTCTCGTAGACAATCACAGCCCCGACAGGCACCTCATCCTTTTCCACGGCCTTTTCGGCCTCAACAATAGCCTGCCTCATAAAATGTTCGTGTCTGCTTGCGTCTTCCATATAATTCTAAAATTTCAAAACGCGCCCAGGAGGATTTGAACCTCCAACCTCCGGATTCGTAGTCCGTGACTCTATCCAATTGAGCTATGGGCGCTCATTATGTTTTCACGATTTTATTGAACAAAAACATTCACACAATCTTATTGTCAAATACGTTCCCAAAACCTTACTCTGAGGACTTGCAGGTAATGTTTATTTACAACTTATGGGTTTTACAGTATTGATAGAGGTGTGCGAACTGATAAGAATATTTGGATAAGTATAAGCATATCAGAGGTTATTGTCAAGGTATAATCCTTTGGTTCTGGTGCACACATTGTTGGAAATATTCATCTAAAGGATTTATTCCTCTTTACTTATTCTGCTCTGTTACTCTTTTTGGTTTAAATGAATTTTGTGTGTTCAAACCAAGTCAACTATCTTGATATTCATACTTCATTGCTAGCGCTAAAAAGCTCATATTCACCATTACAGCATTATGTGGAATTAAAACATATTTCCAGGGTTTCCCTCCATTGGGAATGGTAAAATCAGTAGCATACTTACAATACTCTAAGGATGCCTGAGCTTTTTCCTGAACATCTGCCGATTCTATATCCATCTCTTTCTTCGTTTCTATAAGATAAATAGCATCTTTTGTTTCTACTACAAAAGTCAGTATAAGTAGGATAGGCGCTTTTGACTATCTCCAGTTCCGGACTTAAAGTATTCCCCTCTTGAGAGGGGTCAGGGGTGTGTTTCTTCAAAGTTAATCTATCAGTCAACTCTGCCAGTATATTCAGGCTGTCTGCCTGTGGTGGGCGAAGGCTTAAGCGATTTTTAATTGATTGGGCTATCCGGTTCATTTAGTTATTACCCTTATTATTACCCTCTTTTAGAGGTAGTACCCTTTTTCTTCCATAATGCGCCCGGGCCTCGCCCGACACATTCAACCACGCCATTTTTCCGCATAGCTCTAAGCACTGTTCGTATCATATCACGGCTGACAGCAGGACATTTCTTCTCTATATCCGCAACGGTGAAATCCCTGTCAATGGCATGAACAGCGTGATGCACCATCTCTGTTTTAGAACCCCGCGGACTTCCAATGGAACTGGCTCTCTCTTCAAACTCCTTATATGCCGCCTTAAGAATGGAGAGCACAAAATTCAAATACGGCCACGGATCATGTTTGCCATCATGCCAGCCTTTGGAACTTTCCGCAAGGGTTTCATAATACCGATGCTTATTTTCTTCAATAATACGCTCAAGACTAATATACCGGACGACCTCATAGCCAAGGAGATAGCACTGCAAAAGCATAAGCAATCGCGATACCCTTCCGTTGCCGTCACGGAACGGATGCACGCACAGGAAATCCAGATTGAACGCTGCCAACGCAATTAATGGATGCGTCCAACGTTCTTTAATGCAATCCTGCCACGCCTTTACCAGTAACTTCATATATCGTGGGGTTGCGTTCGCAGGTACCGTTTTAAAGCGGGTCAGAGCTCTACCATCGGGATACCGTTCTATGATGTCGCTGGCTCTGCTTTTATACTCCCCTGCATCGCCTATGCCGCCCCGCACCAACCGGTGCAGTTTGCGGATGGTGTCTTCCGACACTGCAAGGGAACTGGACTTCGTATGGAGCAGTTCAAGCGCGTTACGATAACCGCGCACCTCTTCTTCGTCCCTGTCCCGTAAATGCGCCCTGCCGAATACCACTTCCTTAACCCTCGCGGGGTCAATAGTGACGCCTTCAATCCTGTTGGAAGATACCGCGCTCTCTATGATGGCATGTTCTTTCAGCGCTTTTAACTTCTGCGGCGCCTGCCGTGCATAAAGTTCCTGCTTACCAAGATACTCTCCAAGATCGGCAAGATACCATGCCGTACTCTGCGGTACGGATTGCGCTGCCGATTCAAAAAACAGAAGCGTCTTCACAATTCACCATCCTTATTCGTACCCACCCCTGTTTCCCCTCCGAGGAGGGGACTTTTTTATTCCCCTCTTGAGAGGGGCGAGGGGTGTATTTATTCACTCCACGAGAGTCGCCGGCAGCTTTCTTCTTCCCCTCTTGGGAAGGGTTAGGGGTGGGTTCTTCTTTATGTTTTCGAATCCAATCCTCAATAACCCACAAAACACCCTGAATATTCTTCTTTAAATACGTCCACAACAATACCTCAGACAAGGTACCGCTTCCCCTTAATTTTCTGGCTACTTCCTTTAACTTGGGTTTATAGGGGATAATAACTTTTCGTTTCATGAGAATAATTTTCTTTGTTTATTATGGCTTTTGGAGTTAGTATCTTTTTCAGACTTTATTCCCTTACCTGATTTACCCACCCCTGCATCCCCTCACAAGAGGGGACTTTTATGCTCCCCTCTTGAGAGGGGTTGGGGGTGTGTCCATACGACTTTTCAGGGTCTTCAATCAATATGCGCGGTTCCAGCTTCGGCTGGTTATCCTTGCCTATCCATGTGAGTTCAAGTTTTTGGGGTTTGTTGTTCATAAGCCCTTTTGTGTCGTCAGATTTCCGAACCGGTGTCTTGCATGTTCAACGGCCTTGTGAAGCTTTTCTTCCAGAACTTTCCGGGGCGGCAGTTCTGTCAGATACTCGGCCACCCGGATACTGCTTTTTTCAAGCTCCAGCAGTTCCACGGTTTCATGCTTTTTCCCAGCACAGAGGATCAGACCAATAGGCGCATCTTCCTCTTTCTGACGTTCATACTTGTCCAACCAACGCAAGTAGAGCTCCATCTGGCCTTTATCAGCAGGTTTGAAGTCGCCTATTTTCAGGTCTATGGCAACCAACCGTTTAAGCCTGCGATTGTATAAGAGCAAGTCTATGTAATAGTCGTCACTGTCAACCTGTATCCGTTTCTGGCGCGCAATGAATGAAAACCCTGCTCCAAGTTCAAGGATAAAATGTTCCAGTTCCCGAAGAATGGCGTCTTCAAGATCCTTTTCCAGATAGCGGTCCTTAAGTCCAAGGAAGTCAAGAAAATATGGATCACGAAAGACGAGGTCAGGTGAAAGCCGGCCGCCTTCCCTTAAAGCATCCAGTTCTTGCCGGATGAGCTTCTCCGGCTTTTTGGACAGAGCAGTGCGCTCATATAGCATGGAATCTACTTTCTGCCTGAGCGTCCTGACGCTCCACCGTTCCACCCTGCACATCTCAGCGTAGAAATCACGCTGCAGAGGCTTCTCAAGCGGCAATAGTTCTTTGAAATGAGACCAGCTCAATTGTTGCGACAGTGTAGCAACAATCTGTGAATCCGGAAAGACTTCTGCAAACCGAACCATTCGAGTAAGCGCCGAATAGTTGAAACCCTGCCCGTATTCCTTTATTAATTCTTGCGACAGCGTAGCAATAATCTCTTCTCCGTATTTAGCTCTCTTGCCTTTCAGGATTTCCGCATTAATCCGCTTGCCAATTTGCCAATAAAGCATAGTTAGTCCAACGTTGACCGTAGCAGCCACGACTGAACGGGTTTTTTCAATCATCCTGCGGATATCTTGCAGCAAAACACCTTTTTTCACAAATATCTTCGTCTTTGCTGTCATTTACCCTCCACTGCCAAAGTCCTCATCAAGAAAACATAGTACGATAGTGCGACCAGCTCAGAGGAAAGGTTACCGGAGAAATACGAGACGCTGTCTCGGATTTCGCAGACAGTGTCTGCGAAATCTTTGTGGCATACAAAAGATAAAACTTCCGCATGTTCTCAAGATTTCTCTCGGGAAATCCCTTGCCGAATTCCCATGCTAGATCAAGACTCAGGTTTTTCAGCGTTTCCTCGGCATAGTCTGCCCGCTTTTTCCCCTGCTGTTCATCTACCACGATCATCCTGCCTATTTCAAAATAGGTCATCACCATAGCAGTATTGATATTTCTGACAACGGCATTTCTCGCTTCATGCAGGAGATCCCTTATCTTTCGAATAACTTTCGATGCGATTGAGGTTTATCTGTTTTTGCCGTGTTCCCTTAGTGATACTTGATCCGACGGTTATCAAACGCAGGTTTAGTTCCTTCAAGAACATTAACCACATGCGAATTGATTGTTGGGTTCTCGATTGATCCAGATACATACTCGATCTTGGATGCTTTTTTGCGGTCAAACGACGAATAGATGACTTGCTCTGCGTCGCACACCACGGCGAGATTAGGGTTGTGAGTGACCATAATGATTTGCCGCCTTTTCTTCGCCTCACTCAATACAGGCACAAGCAGGCGCACAACCGTCTCGTTGTCCAGGTTCTCTTCCGGCTGATCCAGGATGATTGGATTGCGCCATTTGTCTACTAGCAGGTAGAAGATGAGGAGAAGCGCACCTCTTTGACCGGGCGATAGCTGCTCAATCTGGGTATCCTGAAATAACAGTGAGTATCGAGGTTCCAAAAACGGCAGCCCGAAAAGTAGATCGTAAACATCACTTGATGTTTTGTTCACTCGAAGAAGCGATGTTAAGCCGATAGCTCCTTTGTTGTTACCCTTGGCAGCGGCAACGATTTTCTCGTGCAACTCGGAGACAAACTTTAGGGCGTCTTGCTTTTTGTTTAGATCAAATTGTTCCGCAATATCCCTTACCGTGGTATAGCTCTCATCCTCGCCCCTGAACTCGCCTGAATTCTGCTTAATGAGCTCGAACAACTTCGACGCAAGTGCATCGGAAGACCCACCTAAGGCCGCCTGGAACTGAAGCTTGTATTCGTCTCGAATGAGGCTGTTGCCTTGAATAACTTCCTGCACCGGCTTAAACAGTTCCTCGCGCGCTTTTCTTTGCGCATCAAGGATGTCGAAAATCTCGGCAGAGAGGATGAGTCGCCTTGATTGCTTGTCGTTCAATAAGGTTGGAAGTTGGTCGAGTTGCGCGATTCTCGCCTTGATGCCCTCTAGCGTTTCAGGCGCATTCGGCGCGCCGGTTAGTTCTCGAAGTTTCTCCTCCCAAACCTCGCATGCCTTCAAACTTTGCTCGTATCGCTGCTGAGGTTCGTTCAATTTTCCTTTGAAAGTTGATTGTTCGGTTAATAGCTTCTGTTTCTCTTGCTCATTCTGCGCGACTGTTTCTAGGAGAAACTTCTGCTCCTGAGGAACCGATACTACCAATTGCTCTAGCACCTCCTCGCTGGTAGTAAGCGATGCCACCAGCGAGATGTCCAACCCAAGGATTTTGAGGTCTTCAGCAGTCTCATCTTGGAACTGCTTGTACTGCCTTTGTAGTAAACGCAGCCGGTCTCGAACCGCTTGTAGCGCCGTTGCTTTGGCCGCTAACTGTGCCTCTTTGGCTATAGAAGTTTGGGACTTTTCGCCAATCGCCTTTAGTAGCCCGGCAATTCTTTCTAGTTCCCCAGATGCCTGTTGCTGCTCCGGTGTTAATTGCTCCGATGGCTTCGGCTCAGCTTTAGGAACAATCTTCTTGTGTTCTTCAATCTGCTTCTGCTTGAGTGTCAGAAGCTCCTCCAGAGATCGTTTAATCTCCGGCTGTAGTTGCGCTTCATTCCCTTCAATTTCTTGATTGAGCTTCTTGAGGTCTTTCCGGTATTCGCCTAGTTGATCGCGATAGATGCTTTCCTGTTGTTCAATGAGCTGATCGAAATCCAGCGCTTTCTGGCGGATGGATGCACTCGTATGGGAAAAAATGACCGCCCTCAGCTCCTTCTCGAATACGTCAGATCGCCCAGATACATGTTCATTACAGAGCTTTTCAAAGTGAGCTTGGGGTATGTAGCGGACAAGTTCAACTGCTTCAACGGGTGGGTTGTCAAACAGCCCGCGCTTGGTAGTCGTCTGATCTCGCCACTTGATTGTTCCTGTAAAGTGTTTGGCAAGTTCTCTTGGCTTCTTGCAAAAACGATTCGGCGAAAGAAACGAGAAATGATCTTTCTGCCGAGAGTTTCCGAGTAGCGCGATAATGTCCGCGAGAGCGCTTTTCCCGCTACCTTTGTTGCCAATGATGGCAACCAAATCAGGATTGAGAACTAGATTGCAGTTAGACAACCAGTGGTCCGTGATTGGGCTTCCTTGATTCTTGTCTACTCCTACTGAGTCGATGAAGTATGTCTTGTTTTCCGCGACTTCAATTAACTTTTGTGGACATTCTCCGATGTATGAGCGTTTAGCCGGTTCCTTAATCGCTTGTAGCAAGCCTAAAAACGTGGGGTCTGCTTTAATCCACGTAGCCTTGCCTGACGGGAATTTGCCGTAGTCAGAAAAACGGTGAGCATCACTTCCCGCGACAGCAAGTCGAGGAATATTATCTAAATCACTTTGAAGATTTTCAAACCACTTAGCATTTCCAGGAGTTCTTTCCCCAACAAAGGCGCCTCTAAGATCAATGTTTCTTGTCTCGAAAATAGGGGACGATTTCAGTAAGCTTAAGAAAAATGAATAGTGCTGCTTCCAGTCAACCCTCTCAAGGCCAGCGGTTGTGTCGTAGGGCATGAAGCCAATGGCTTGGCTGTTCGGCACTTTAGCAATTGCTTCTTTGTATGACTCCGGCCTAATTTCTGCGACGGTTGAGCCTGCAAGTAATGCCACTTCATCATCGCTGTCCACCTCTTCTTTTTTGAAGCTATGAATTTCTAACTTATCACTACCGATCTTGTTGCGTGCTAAAGCAATAAGGCATTCCTCAGATAAAGGACGAAGGATTAAATCAACCTCAAGACTCGACCTAAAGTCATGCAAAGCTTGATCCGGTATCTCATTTGAGAAAATCACATGTGCATTCAAACGGCACTTTGTTGGTGACACCAAGCGAAGCTCGATTCCAGGGAAAACCGTTTTCTTTAGAACTGGTGACCCCGTTTCCTTTCGGCGTTTGTTAAGCGCAAACCAACCATCAAACGTCCAATAGTCCATCAATGCAAACACGGCAGGATCTGCGTCATTGAGTGCGTTAATCATTTCATCAATGACCTTCGCTTTTTCCGTGGAAGACATTTTTCTGAAATGGGTTCCCTTCCAGTGGAACGAAGCAGGCGTATGAACGTGAAGATCCCACTTTCGCCATTCTGCGCCACGGAGATATGGATTATATGTGCTCATTTCTACAGTCCCCCCTCTTTATCTTCAGGACTTGGTGCTTCCAAGGCACGCAATTCCAGTCCCTCAATCTCCTGCAACGTCTTCCCCGCGATACCCTGTAAATCCCCGTACATGCCCACAGTTGACTGCATGACACGCTCGATCTGCTCCTCGCGCTTGGCCCACTGCTTTGTTATGGCCTTCTTTTCCTTGTCAAGGTCTTCCTGCATGGAAGAGAACGCCTCGACAATAGCCTGGACTCGCTGGCGGAATCTTGAGCCGGTAAGATACTGGTAGACCATTTCCATTTTTGTTTGCTGCCCCTCAGTGGCTTGACGAGCAGATGCAACCTCGATTAGTATATGGCGGAGCGTGACGGCGACGGGGATCGCCGCCCTTGGGTGCGTTACCCATACGCCGTCAATCAATTCGAATGTTTCCACTCCCTTGGGGAGGGTCTGACTGACGATTACGGCAATTTCTGCCTTTGCTGCCCGCTGGTCTTCACGGAGTTTGACAAGCCATCCATCACTCCAGCTCTTGGTTCTTTTGGACTCCCACAAGATAGTACCGCAGGACTGTCCGAGTGTGCTGGTAACGCGTTGCAATACATCTCCGCCATACTCGCCCTTCGCGACAGGTTCGATTGTGTCGCGGGGAAATTTCGTGCTCAAAAGCGCTTCAAGCTCAAGTTCCTGAACTTCTCCCTGAAGTTGCTGTGAACCCTGCTCAGCCTTGCGTTTAAGTTCCTCAATCTGTTTCTGCATTGAGGTGATAGTCTGCTCTTTCTCCAATACTTTGAATTTCAGTTGCTCTTCTGCTTCTTTGTGCGCTTGTTCACGGACAGTGGCAAGCCCTTCCTGAATCCGCTTCTCAACCGTCAAGTCAAATTCGCGCTTTGCGTCATCAAGTTCGCGCTGTTTTCGAATAATTTCAGCCTGTGCCTTCTGTGCCTCGGCAAGTTTTTCGTCCCGCTGCTTGAGAACTTCCTGTAGATCAGTAATTTCCTTAGTCTTTTGCTCAAGGTCGGTCGCCAGAGCAAGTTTGGCTTTCTTGGATTCTTCGGCAACGATCTTGGCACGCTCCTGTCGCAGTTTCTCGGCTACTTGACCGTCTATGGCTTCTTTTGCTTTAGAAAGTGCCTCTTCTTGCTCACGAAGCGAAGTCTCGCGTTTGGCGATATCAGCGTCTTTCTGTGCCAAACGCTGCTCATACTCGCGACGAGCGGACTCGACGATCGGCGCCGCAAGCGATTCTGTCAGTTTGATCTCAGTCTGGCATTTCGGACAAGTAATCATTGGCTCTGTCATATATCTCTCCTTGATGGTCTCAACAAATAGGCATACCGATGAGCAACGCTATCCGCAGCCGTTTCTCCTTGCCTATCCATGTTAGTTCTAATCTCTGCTCGTTAGACATCAACAATCTCCCAATGCCCGCCTTTATCAGGGCCGATGCGTTTCAAAACTCCTTTTTTTCTAAGTCTGGTTATATGGTATTTTACTCCGTCTTCAGTTATCCCTATAACCGCTGCCAGTTCTTTTTGAGTGATATCTGATTTCTTAGCGATAGCTTCCAGGATTTTCTGGGTAGTTTTCTGGGTAGTTTTCTGGGTAGTTTTCTGGGTAGTATATTCCGCCCCTTTTCCACCCAACTTTTTCTCCCAACTTTCTACCCCCTTTTCTGCCCCCGTTTCCACTGGTCGTTTAAAGGTAATTGTATAAAAGTCGGTCTGCCTGATGTGAGGCGTCGGCAGTTCTGCCGTAACCATTGCTTCTTTCATCCGCCTGATTCCAGTGCCAGCCCGTTCTACTTTGTCCATGCGGAAAAAGAGGTCTGCTATATGCTCGTTTCTCCGAACAGAGATTTTCCCGAAGTCCTTCTTTTTCGCTCCCGGGAATACACCGGGATTTATTATTTCAACCCTGTCATCATATACCTCAACCATAAGACTTGTGCCGCGCATACTATAATCACGGTGAATTATGGCATTGGCTATTGCCTCGCGCAGTGCCTCAAATGGTATCTCATAGATGTCTTTTCGGTTTATACCCTTTATCTCACTGCGGCGGTTTAAATGTTTCATAAGGAAAAACACTGCTGCATTGAACTGGGTAAGAAGATCATCCTGAACGTCCTGACGGTCATAGATGTGCACACGGTCTCTTCCCTTGAAGGCAATCAACGTCATCTGCGACTGAAGTATAAACTTGCGGGGATTTTTAGCGAAGAAAAGCACGCCTGCATTGGTAATCCTCTCATCCCGCGCTATGCTTAAACTTGTCAGAATGTCACGCGGAACTATTTTCCTGATGCTGACATCCGCTTCTTTCAGGAAACCTTGGATTTTTTCCTTTGATATGTCATCCCATGTAACATCCTTATTGACTTTTTCTTCAAATGGCGTTGCCTCATGTTCTTGAAACATTATCCGCAGTTCATGGTTGGTCATCTTCTGTGTTGTGCCGTCAAGCCTTCTGAAATACCCTGAACTGCAATTATAAGGCTTCTCCTCACCCTGCGGCACTTCTATGGCTATAACATTTTGGAATTGTTTTATCTTTACCTGAACCGGAGGATTACAGTTTCTTGCAACAGAATTGATACGCGCCTTGAGGTCATTTGTCAGTTTCTCTCCGCTTATAGTCCTGTCATCTCTAACGCCCAGAAGAATAACCCCACCCTTGGTGTTTGCAAATGCGACAATGTCTTCATCAATCCGGGCTGAAAATCGTTCTTTGAATTCAACAGTAAGCCCTTCGCCTTCTTTAATGAGAATGTTTATCTTGTCAGCATCTGTCATTGAGTATATCCCCCGTCTTCAGCAGTTCAACCAACAAAAACAGTCTTCAACCCTTTATCATTGGTAAATTCAGCCTGCTTTTTATCATGGTTTCGGATAAAGGCTTTCCTTTAATCGCAATAGTCCTGCCAAGCGGCAACCTCCCTTTAACAGCCCTTCGCAATATTCCCTGATCTTCCATACTTTTGATCTTATCTTCCGGCGTCCCCTCTTTCGTGAGCGGCTTGATAACGGCAACAGGGGTTCCCCTCTCCGTTACAACAACCTCCTGCCCTTCTCTGACCAGCTTCAGATATTTTGAAAAGTGCATATTTGCTTCCCTTAATCCAACTTGCAGCATATCAGTCCTCCTGTTGTAGCTATGTTACTACGTTTTATCTGTTTATGCCTTCTGTGTCAATTTGTTTTCAAAGACCGCAAGGATATTTCAATTCAATTTCCATACTGCTTTTCACATCTTCTGCCTATCTGTCTAATTCCCCATCCCGGTATCGAAGAAAACCACCTTCTTGGGTAGCCAACTCCTATGGCATAAGACCTCTGTCCTTGAAACTGACATACTGCTCGTTTCCAATAATGATGTGATCCAGAATTTTTATACCGACGATATTCCCGGCCTCTACCAGCCGATTGGTAATCTGGATGTCTTCCTTGCTGGGTTCAGGGTCGCCTGACGGATGGTTATGCACAAAGATGACTGATGCGGCAGATTCCCTGATCGCCGCCTTAAATGCCTCTCTGGGATGGACGATGCTGGACGTCAAACTGCCTGCAGAGACGTCTGATTCTATTTTGATGATACGGTTTTTATTATCCAGCAAGACAGCCAGAAAGACTTCCTGTTTCTTTCCGCGAAGTTGCTCGTGGAAGTGGTTGTAGATATCGCTGCTAGACTTAAACTGTTGACCGGGTTTCATGGTAGTGACAGAAAAACGCTTGGCAATAGCCAGGGCAGCCTTAATCTGCGCAGCCCGCGCCGGTCCTATGCCTTTCGTTTTGCACAATTCACGGATAGAAGCTGAACTCAAACTTCGGAAGTCGCCATACGCCGAAAGAAGCTTTTTGGCCAGATCAACAGCGCTATAATCCTGGGTGCCATCACGAATGATGATTCCCAAGAGTTCGGCGTCTGTCAGTTGTTCGTCACCGCCCTGGATAAGTCTTTCACGCGGTCGTTCATGGGCAGGAAGCTGTTTAATTGTAGGACGTTTATTTTCTTCCTTCATGGTCACTGCTACCATACCGCTGAAGTGGTAAAGTGAAACTTTATGAAGATACTCTTTTAAATCGCTGTTGCTGTTTTCTAGTCTGATTATACCGTATGAATTGGCTCTGTCAATAAAATGTCCCGGCGTACATTCCAGGGAAAAAATATTTGATTAAATACACTATCTTGTTTATATTAAGTAAAAATACAAAGCCATAAGACAGAGATAATGGGGCGTGATATAATATACCTTAAAGATTGGAAAAAATATGTTATTCCCGTGGGACATGAATTTGGAAATAGGCAACGATGTAATCGATGACCAGCATAAGGAGATATTTAGCAGGGCAAATAAGCTGCTTTCTGCAATGGCAGATGGTAAAGGTCGCGAAGAAGTTGATAAAGTAGTTGCTTTTTTGACAAATTATGTGGTAAATCATTTCAGCGAAGAAGAATCACTAATGTCAAGACATTGCTACAGCGATTATTCCCGACATAAAAATCAACATGCACAATTCATAAATAACGTTTCCCGCTTAAAAATGGAGTTTGAAACACAAGGAGCAACCTCAGATTTGGTAATACAAACGAAAAAACACGTTTGTAATTGGCTGAGGGACCATATAAGCAAAACAGATAAAGCATTCGGTACGTTCTTAAAGAACAAGAGCTAATTTTCTTCTAAAAAATTTACTGGGGCAGGACAACCTATGTAATTTGCTTCATATCAAAAATTAAAAACCACACGATTACGGCAACAGATAAGAGTGGTTAAGTCTTACTAATCCAAAACATTTGTGTTGGAGGTAACCCATGATTCCGTATGAAACGAAAGACATTCGGACCATTGTACTTCTGGGACACGGCGCTTCAGGGAAGACTTCGCTGGTTGAATCCATGCTTTTCAAGGCTGGCGCTACTACACGCCTCGGCAGCGTTGAAGATGGCACTTCAGTTGCAGATTACGACATCGACGCAAAAGAGAAGAAACACACGATAGACTCCTCTATCCTGCACTGCAATTGGAAGGGACGTGAAATAAATATCATCGATACGCCCGGATACGTTGATTTTATTCGAGACACTATCACCTCTCTTGTTGCTGCTGAAACAGCCCTCGTCACAATCTCCGCTGCAGACGGTATCCAAGTCAACACCAGAAAACTATGGAATCTTGCCTGTCAAAAAGGACTGGGAAAGATACTTGTTGTTACCAAGATTGACGGTGAAAATGTCGATTATCAGGCATTGCTCGATTCCGTCAAAAATACCCTGGGATCCGCGTGTGTCCCATTAGTCTTACCTATCGGGGTTGGACATGATTTTAAAGGTGTTGTCAATGTATTTGAATTATCCAATCCTTTACCCGGTGGAGTTGTGGGTGATGCGCACTCTGCACATGATGCCTTAATCGAGGCTATTGTTTCTGCCGACGATGCCTTGATGGAAAAATACCTTGATGGAAAGGAGATTGACAAGGCAACCCTGCAATCCTGTTTTGTAAAGGCCATTGCAGGCGGAAATGTCGTACCCATTCTCTGCTGCTCAAACAAGAAGTCCCTGGGAATCGAAGAAGTCCTGGACACAATTGCTCATTTTTCGCCCTCTCCGCTTGAAGGAATCAAAAGAAAAGCTATTGATATGCAAAAAAACCAGGAAGTCACCCCTGAAGCTGCAAACAACTTTCCCTTTAGCGCACATGTGTTTAAATCAGTAATCGACCCGTTTGTTGGAAAATCAACCTATTTTCGAGTAGTCTCAGGCATGCTGGACAGTGACTTATCATTTTATAATGCAACGAGTAAAAAAGTGAATAAGGTTGGCCATATTTACCGTGTCTTTGGAAAGGAACAACAACCTGTTTCGCGCGCCATTCCTGGCGATATTATCGCTGTGTCCAAGGTGGAGGATATCCACATTTCGGATACGATCTGTGATTCCAAACATCCTGTAAAGTTTCCGGAGATCACATTTCCTACTCCCATGTCCTCACTTGCCGTGATACCAAAAAGCAAAGGGGCGGAAAAGAAAATCAGCGAATGCCTCCATAAACTTACCGAAGAGGACAAAACCTTTAAAGTTTCCCATGATACCCTGACCAATGAAATGGTGATTACCGGCATGAGTAATCTCCACTTGCAGGTAATAATCAGCCGTTTGAAACGCCGCTTCGGGATTGAAGTGGAATCCCATACCCCCAAAATCCCTTATAAGGAAACCGTTACAGCAAAGTCACAGGCGCAGTACAAGCACAAGAAACAATCGGGAGGTCATGGGCAATATGGAGAAGTACATATCAAGATTGAACCGCTGTCGAGAGGTACGGGGTTTGAGTTCGTAGATGAAATAGTCGGTGGCTCCATTCCGCGGCAATACATCCCCGCCGTTGAAAAGGGGATTCGGGAGGTTTTGGATAAAGGCATACTGATCGGACATCCCATTGTAGACCTGCGTGTACGATTGCACTACGGCTCTTATCACGATGTGGATTCTTCCGAAGCAGCTTTCAAGATAGCCGCCTCGCATGCATTCCTGGACGCCTTCAACCATGCAAAACCTGTGCTTCTTGAGCCGATCGTAAATATCGAGGTTATGATTCCAACGAAATTTATGGGTGAGATTACCGGAAATCTTTCCAGCCATCGCGGACACATCAAAGGGATGGATTCTTTGGGGGATTTACAAATAGTGAGAGCTTCTATCCCCATGTCATCTATAGCCAATTATGAAACAGAACTGAAATCCATGACCGGTGGACAGGGTTCATTTACGATGGAATTTTCACACTACGACGTCGTGCCGGCGCATCTCATGCAGTCCATCATTACCCAGATGCACGCTGCTCATGCAGCAAATGCAAAGAAGGAATAGAATAATAATTGCATAGGATTTTAATTTATAGAATTCTAATCTAGTAGAAATTATTTCAAAGTAAGGATAGAGTGTTGGACTATTTCCATGACTTTGGAAGGGAAGATGCCCAGTTGCAACGTGCCAACCACCGAGATGACGATGGCGGCAACAATTAAAGGAGAAATGGTGAGGGGACTAAAATCCCTGGTGGGTTCCTTCATATACATGATAACTGTAATCCTCAGATAATAGTAAACGGAGATGACGCTGTTTATCACGCCAATCACGGCGAGTCCGACATAACCCGATTTCATGGCGGCGCTGAAGATATAGAATTTTCCCACAAAACCCGCCATGGGCGGAATACCTGCCATGGAAAGCATAAAGAGCGTCATCGCTATGGCTAAAAGCGGGCGTTTATATCCCAATCCAGCATAGTCGTTGATCTGTATGAATTCGTCACCCTTCTGGCTTAATACAATAACAATGGCAAATGCCCCTATATTCATAAAGATATAAGCCAGAATATAGAATAATGTGCCAGAAACACCCATGTTATTCGCAGCCACCAGGGCGATCAGGAGATAACCCGCATGGGCAATGCTGGAATATGCCAGCATACGTTTGATGTTCGTTTGTGCTATGGCAACGACATTGCCTATCGTCATGGTCAATACGGCAAGGACATAAATAATCTTTTGCCACTCGTAATGGGTTGATCCAAAGGCGGTCATGAAGATGCGCAAAAAGGCTGCAAACCCGGCCGCTTTTGGCCCTACTGACATAAAGGCAGTTATTGACGTGGGCGCGCCCTCGTAAACATCGGGTACCCATGCGTGGAACGGCACAGATGCGACCTTAAATCCTAGTCCGATGATGATCAATCCCATACCCATGAGCAACAGGGGATCTAAAGCGCCGCCTTTCCCTTCAATAAAACAGGCAATTTGTTTGAGACTGATAGTACCCGTTGTGCCATAGATAATGGATATCCCGTACAGTAAAAAGCCCGTGGCAAATGCACCCAACAGAAAATATTTTAAAGATGCTTCGTTTGAAGTGAGTTTCGAACGCTTGAAACCCGTCAGGATGTAAATGCTGATTGACATGACTTCCAGTCCGATATAAATGTTCAACAGGTCGGCGCCGGATGCCATGAGCATCATACCTATTGTTGCGAACAATAGTAAGGCATAATATTCTCCATGATTAATCTCCTCTCGCTTGATGTAGCTGTGTGAGATGAGGACAGTGAGTCCCGTACTGAGGAGAAAGATAAAATTGAAAAATAAGGAATAGTTATCAATCGCAAAAGATTCACTGAACGAGAACAGTGTCGTCCCTACAGAGTTCCTGGAAAAAATGCCCGCAATGATAATTCCCAGCAGGGATATGTATGCCAGGTAATTTTTATCCCCAAATTTTCTTGAAGATACAATGTCCGTAACAAGCACGATCATACCGAAACCTGCAAGGATCAGTATCGGCAAGATACTGAGGATATTAAATGTCATTACTGATGTATTCGCCATTGTTAAAAACTCTCAATCACAAGTTATTCCGTTTAAGTCCCCCTTAAAAAAGGGGGATTCAGGGGGTTGTGTTTTTTCTTGGCTATTTTACAACCCCCGAGCCCCCTTTTTTAAGGGGGACTTTTTATCTGCCACTAATCCGGTCTTTTCATTACCACTCAGTTTTGTTCTCAGGCACGATATCAATCTTTGGTGTAGCATTCTCCTGTAATTGTTCAGGTTTACTTTGTACCCGAACGTTGGATACAATATTTGCCTTATCTCCCACCTGTTTCAAGAGGTGGTTTACCGAGGCATCCATCTTCCTTAGAAACGAATTGGGATAAATGCCAATCCAGAAGATCATCGCTACAATCGGGAGAAGGATAGCCCATTCCCGTTTGTTCATATCTTTTAACGTCTTGTTCTCTTCATGAGTTATCCCGTGAAACATAACCCTCTGAAACATCCAGAGCATGTACACGGCAGCAAGGATAATCCCTGATGTTGCAAGTGATGCATAGAGCATACGCGACTTGAATACCCCTACCAGGATGAGGAACTCTCCAACAAAACCGTTTAATCCAGGCAGTCCGATAGACGATAAGGTAACGATCATAAAGAAGGTGGCAAAAACAGGGATCTGTTTTGTCAGACCCCCGAAGTCTGCGATCATGCGGGTATGCCTTCTCTCATAAAGCATTCCAACAATAAGGAAGAGCGCCCCTGTGCTGAGACCGTGATTGATCATCTGGGTAATACCACCCTCGATACCCTGAATATTAAAGGCAAAGATTCCCAGCATGACAAAACCCAGATGGCTCACGCTGGAATAGGCAACAAGTTTTTTAAGGTCGTCCTGCACCATAGAAACCAGCGCGCCATAAATTATACCCACAATAGCCATCCATGAAATTACCGGGATGAAGGCATGACTCGCTTCCGGGAACAAGGGCAAACAGAATCGCACAAAGCCATACGTACCCATTTTCAAAAGAACACCTGCCAGGATTACACTTCCCGCCGTAGGGGCTTCCACGTGGGCATCAGGCAGCCAGGTATGAAACGGAAACATGGGAACCTTGATAGCAAAGGCAAGGGCGAAGGCAAGAAACAACCAGAATTGGACGGCAAAAGAAAGGTCGAGCCGGTAAAATTCCAGCAGATTAAACGTATATTCACCCGTTGTCCTGTAATTCAAAAAATACAAGGCAATGATAGCCAGGAGCATAAACACGCTGCCTGCCATGGTATAAATAAAGAACTTAACGGCTGCGTAAATCCTCCTGGGGCCTCCCCAGATGCCGATGAGAAGATACATCGGAATCAGCATGAGTTCCCAGAATACATAAAACAAAAATAAGTCTAACGAGATAAAGACACCGATCATGCCCGTTTCAAGGACCAGCATGGCAATCATGTATTCCTTTATGCTCTTTGTGATATGCCATGACGCCAGGATAGAAAGAGGTGTAATAAAAGTTGTCAGGAGTATCAGGAATAAACTAACACCATCTATTCCCACATAATAATTAATTCCGAAAGAAGGTATCCACGGCAATTTTTCGACAAACTGCATTTCGTATGCGCGTGCATCGAAATTGAAATATAAAGGAAGGGAAATAAAAAATACAACAATCGAAACCAGCAGAGACGTAATCCTGACGAGTTCCTGTTTTTTCGAATCGATCGACAGGATAAAGATTACTCCTATGATCGGAAGAAAGGTTATCAGTGAAAGAATCGGTAAAGACATCCAATTGCTCCAGAATTACTGTGTATTTAGAATTTTATAAATATTACTTCTTTTGCAATGATAAAAGACTTTTTTTGAACGAAACTACCATACCAGCCAAATTGGCATAAATAAACACCAATCTCCACATGCATCAAGCCGCTTCTGGTGGATTCGCTCTGCTTAATCCACCCTACCATTTCTTCCGCCATTTCAAGGCTTGATATTTTTCTCTTTCTTATCAGAGGGTTTCACCCTCTGCTATATCCTAACGGCCTTTCAGGCCTAAAATGGATGGCTTTGTTTTGCGTGCTTATAAGGATGGGTTAAGCGAAGCGAACCCATCACAAACCTTAATTTGTTGAAACAATTTTGATGGGTGTGCTTCGCTTCCCCCATCCTTCTGCCTATCTGCCTAGTACGGCAAATACTAGAATACAAATACAACCAACTACAATATAAAAAGCATAATTGCGTACATATCCTGTTTGCAAATACCGCAAGACATTACCAAACCACCCAACGAGACGGGCGACACCGTTTACAGAACCATCGATCATCCTGGCATCAACCTGTTTCCATAACTGGATGGAGCATTTTTTAACCGAGTTCACAAAGAGTGCATCGTAAATTTCATCGACATAATATTTGTTCAACAGGAGTTTATAAATCAAACCAAACCGCTCTGCCAGTTTCTTTGGCATTTCGGGTTTCTTAATATACATCTGATAGGCAAGGTATATACCCGCAATTGCAATGGCAGTCGAAACGACCATCATCAGGTAAGGCAGATATGCACTATGGTGTACGCCCGCCTCTGACCCGGAAATTTCAGTATGACCGTGTTCACCGAAGACTGGTGCCAAAAAGTTACTAATGGCGCTTGCACCCGGAATACCCAGGAATCCACCAACGACCGAAAGTCCTGCAAGCACTGTTAAAGGGAGCGTCATATTTTTTGGAGACTCATGGAGATGTTCTGCCGCATGATGATCTACCCTGGATTCACCATGAAATGTCATAAAAAGCAAACGGAACATATAGAAGGCCGTAAAGAAGGCTGCCAGCGCCCCAACCGCCCAATACCAGAAATTCCCACGGACGAGTGATTCAAGTAAAATTTCGTCTTTACTAAAAAATCCTGCAAATGGCGGGATACCGGCAATTGCCACAGTACCAACCAAAAAGGTCTTGTATGTAGTAGGAATATGGCGTCGTAATCCACCCATCTTCCTCATGTCCTGTTCTCCAGACAGGGCATGAATGACACTGCCCGAACCCAAAAATAACAACGCTTTAAAGAATGCATGAGTCATGAGATGAAAAATACCTGCAGTGAATGCACCCACACCGCAGGCCACAAACATATATCCTAACTGACTGATTGTAGAATAAGCCAATACACGCTTAATGTCGTTTTGTACCAAGCCTATTGATGCCGCAAAGAGCGCCGTAACAGCGCCAATACTGGCAACAACGGTCATGGTGAATGGGGACAACATATACAGTACATTGCATCGGGCAATCATATAGACACCCGCCGTTACCATGGTTGCCGCATGGATAAGTGCGCTGACCGGTGTGGGGCCCTCCATAGCATCAGGTAGCCACGTATAAAGAGGTATCTGGGCTGATTTGCCCGTTGCACCCATGAACAAAAGAAGGGTAATGATCGTTACGGTAAAACTGCCTACTGCAAAATTACCCTTTGAGGCTGCGCTAAATACCTCAGTAAAATCGATACTATGAAAAGTCAGAAATATGAGCATAATGCCCAGGGCAAAGCCAAAATCGCCTACCCTATTGACTACAAATGCCTTCTTGGCGGCATTTGAGGCTGATTTCTTTTCGATCCAGAATCCATTAAGCAGGTAAGAACTTAACCCGACCGCCTCCCATCCGATAAACATGAGGAGGAAGTTATTGCTCAAAACAAGCAATAACATCGAGAAGGTGAACAGATTCAGGTAGCAAAAATAGCGGTGATATCCCTTATCATGATGCATATAACCGATCGAATAGATGTGAATGAGGAATCCAACCCCCGTGACAATGAGGATCATAAGGGAAGACAAGGGATCTACCTGCAAACCGGCTGCAGATTTGAATGAACCGGACTCAATCCAGGTAAACAATTGTTTCTCAAAAAGACGCGCATCAGGCGGCAGGAGAAGAAGTCCGATGAATACAAGTATTGAGATTAAAAAGGACAGACCGACAGCTCCGCATGCAACGTAGCCCACGGTTTCCTTCCGCAGCCTTTTGCCGATTAACCCGTTGATGGCCGTGCCAACTATGGGGAATAACAAAATTAATGCGACGAGGTTGAGCATATTACGTCCTAATCCGACCATGTCGGAACCAAAGAAGTTTTATTTCTTCAACTCAGTCCCCCTTAACACAGGGGGAAGTAGGGGGTTGTGTTTTTGTTTGCATGAAAATTATTCACAATTCCCTTCATCCCCCTTTACTGAGGGGGA
>JACRII010000096.1 GCA_016235875.1 Planctomycetota bacterium | reverse complement strand
CACCACGGTCATTATGGGCGCCAGCACAAAAAGCAGTTTGCTTGCCTTCTGTGGAATAATATCTTCCTTGAATAGAAGCTTTATACCATCTGCTATTGGCTGTAACAAGCCGTGCGGACCGACACGCATAGGTCCAAGACGAACCTGCATGTGCGCCATGATCTTCCTTTCGAGCCAGATCATGGAGATAATCATGAGCTGGACCACCCCGAACACAAGCAATATCTTAACGCAGGCGATAATAAGATAAACAAGAAATTCTTTATTCATTTAACTAGCACTTGCCTCGGCACGCTGCATTCTTTGGCCGCAGCATTCCAATATACCCGTTGTTTCCACGACAACCTTTATCTTTTGTTTGCAAACATTACACACAAAGGTTACTCCCCCATTTGGTTTATGATGGGCTGTTGTCCATGTGGCCATCATCCCCTTGACTCCAACCAGCTTCATTTCCTGACCACAGCAAACCAGTACACCAAAACCTTCTTCGGCAACAACGACTTTTTGCCTGCAAATCTCACAAAAATATGTTTGCCCTTTTTTTGCCATATATTTACACGGTCTCCTTGTATATTTTGACAGAGGTATGTACCCCATCACGCAAGAGATTGACAGGTATCCACTCGTAATCTTCAGAAACAAAAACCGTTCTTTCAGGTAATTTGCTTGTAACCTTCGCCTTAAGTGTTAATTTGTTATGAGCGGACTCAATCGTTGCCTTATCCCCATTATTGATTTGCAATACTTGTGCATCCTTTTTATTTATTTCAACAAAACATTCCGGGGCAACTGAAATCAGGGATTTTGAATGCCTGGAAAAAGTCCCCTGATGATTCAGACTTGCTCCTGTTAGCAATACAAATGGGAAATCCTTATTTTTCCTTATCTCTGAAGATCTAAGCTTAACAATGCTAAACGTATACCTTGTTGATTTGTTTTTACTAGATACGGAAGACGCCCAGTGAAATTCTTTCCTTTTTAAGCGATCGTAATTAATCCCCGCATAAACAGGAGATATACTTTCTATCTCAGTTAAAATTTCTTTTGTGGATACGTATGAACAGGATTGTCCCATCTTTTGGGCAAGACTACAGATAATTTGCCAATCCGGCTTCGCATCCCCCACCGGCTTGATGGCCTTGTTTAGCCTTTGTACCGTCATGCCCATATTGGTAAATGTACCTTCCTTCTCTGCAAAAGTAGCAGCAGGAAGTACAACATCCGCCAGTTGCGCGGTTTCAGTCAGGAAGGTATCCTGTACAACAATAAAATCTATCTTCTTACAGGCCTCTTTGATTTTTTTGCCATTCGGGTAATTTACAACAAGGTTTTCACCCACGATATAGAGCGCCTTTAATTTGCCGTTGAGTGCGAGATCAATCACATTTTCAGCGTCTTTCTTTAAGATCGCATCAGGGAATTTTACACCCCATGACTTTTCGATCTTTTCCTTATTGGACGCATCGTTAATATTGACATATCCCAGAAAGAATCCCGGTACTACACCCACATCATTTACACCCTGAGAGTTATTATGAGACCTTGAAAAGAAAAGTGAAACCTTACCTGAACCAGCATCTCCACGATAAGCAGGATTTAGCAGTGCGCAGAGATTCATCAACGCCCTTATCGTATCCTCTCCTAATGGGTTTTCTTCTATATCTTTGCCGCAGATGATATAACAATTCCCCGGCTTTGTTAATAATAACGCTGCGTTCCTGATTGCCTCCTGAGTAACACCGGTTATTTTAGAAGCCTCCTCTATATTGAACTTATCAATCAAGGAGCGTAATTTATCAAAATTATTTGTTGATGTTTCTACCTTTTTTAAATCAACAAGTTTCTCATTGATAATTACTTTAATCAAGGCATTAATCAATATGATTTGGCTTCCCAAAACGTACTGTAAGCGAATGTCATTCTTGGCAATACTATTGAATTGCACCCCTCTTTCATTGGCAATGATGAGATTAGCGTTGTTCAACCTTATAGCCTTTCTTGCCATGTTTCCGGCCACAGGATGGGCTTCCGTCATATCAGCCCCTATAAAAAACAGGGTATTTGCATGCTCTATTTCCTTCAGCGATGCCGACGTCATTCCATGTATGACGGATTCATAAATCAAACCATTCAAAGCAGGTGACTTTATATTGGCCATATTATCAATATTGTTAGTCCCTAACACCGACCTGCAGAATTTCTGGAAGAGGTAATTGTCTTCATTGGTGCATTTTTCAGAACCAATGCCACCGATAGCCGTCCCCCCGTGTTCGTTTATAATTTGCTGGAATCTTTTTGCGACATACTCAATCGCTTCATCCCAGGAGGTTGGCGATAATTCGCCGTTTTTCCTGATTAACGGGGTTTTTATGCGTTCTGGTGAATGTATGAACTCGTGGCCAAATCTGCCTTTTATACAGAGGTTGCCTTCGTTTATTCCGGTATAATCATCTGATGTTATGCGTCTTACGCTTTCCATCTTCGTATTTAAAATGATGGTACACCCAACCGAGCAGTAAGGGCATATCGTTGGGACTTTACTGAATTCCCACGATCTCCCCTTAAACCCCAGAGTTCTATCCTGCCACGCGCCGGTTGGACACACTGCTACACAACCGCCGCAAAAACTACATGCCAGAGGTCTGTCGAAAGCAGTGCCGATCACCGTTTTAATACCCCGGTTTTGGAAATCAATAGCAGCGATTCCCTCAATTTCTTTACAGGTACTTACACACCGGCCACATAAAATGCATCGATTCCGATTTAATTCTAAAACTGGATTATCCCGAACCATTGGATAATCCATTCTTACAGCCTTAAATCGACTTGGAGATTGGTTCAATTCATGTGTGATATCTTGCAGGCCACATTCCCCTGCCTTATCACAGATAGGGCAGGAAAGCTCGTGATGAACCAACAAATATTCCATCACAGACTTTCGATATCGAATTACTTTTGGAGTATTTACTTTTACGATCATTCCTTCGGATACGGGGTGGGCACAGGCAAATCGGTGTCCGGTTCTCCTTTCGGTAACTTCTACCATACAGAGTCTGCAGCCGCCAAACTGGGAGAGTTTTGGGTGATAGCACAAGCCCGGTATATAAATACCGTTGTCCAGCGCTGCCTGGAATATATTGGTGCCTTCCGGAGCTATAATTGGTTTATCATCGATAACAAGATGGATCGTCTTCATTTGATTGCCATGAAATTACATTTTTCGTAACATAAATTACACTTAATACACTTCTCTTTATTAATAAAAGCAACTTCTTTTGTGCTGCCGCTGATTGCCTTGACAGGGCAATTGCGAACGCAGGCCTGGCATTTCGTACATTTCTCCGGGACAACCTCATATCTATGAAGTGCAACGCAGGTGGCAGTGGGACAGATTTTATCGCGAATGTGAACAATATACTCATCTTTAAAGTACCGAAGTGTTGATTTTACAGGGTTAGGAGCGGATTGCCCGAGTCCGCAGAGGGACATCGTCTTGATCTCATCGGCCATCTGTTCCAGCACTTCCAGATCTTTTTCCTCCCCTTGCCCTTGAGTAATGCGGGTAAGGATATCGAGCATAAGGGTTGTGCCGATTCTGCAGGGTGGACATTTTCCACACGATTCATTCGCACAAAAGTTCATAAAGAATCGGGCCATATCCACCATACAGGCGGTTTCATCAACGACCACAAAACTACCAGAACCCATCATAGCGCCCAGGCTAAGCAACGATTCATAATCAATAGGAGAATCCAATAAGGACTCAGGCAGGCATCCACCAGACGGCCCTCCAATTTGTACTGCCTTAAATTTTTTCTTTTTAGGAATGCCGCCACCCATATCAAATACAATTTGCCTGATTGTGGCACCCATAGGGACTTCAATAAGACCTGGATTTTTTATTCTCCCGGTTAAGGAAAAGATTTTCGTTCCTTTGCTCTTTTCAGTACCAATTTTTGAATACCAGTCTGCACCCCGGTTAATAATAATCGGCACATTACCAAAGGTTTCTACATTATTTAACACGGTAGGTTTATCCCATAAGCCTGCCTCTACGGATTGCGGTGGTCTAGTGCGCGGCATGCCCCGCTTACCTTCTATAGAATATTGCAGCGCAGTCGATTCACCGCAGACAAAGGCTCCCGCACCTTCTTTTATAAAGATATCGAGACTATAATTACTCTGTAAGATATTTTTCCCCAGGAACCCCCGTTCCTTGGCTTGCTGAATGGCATAGCGTAATCGTTTAACGGCCAGTGGATATTCGGCACGTATGTATATATAGCCGCTTGTAGCATCTATAGCATATCCCCCGATAATCATACCTTCCAGAACTGCATGGGGATCGCTTTCCATAAGACTTCTATCCATGAAAGCCCCCGGGTCACCTTCGTCGGCATTACAAATGATAAATTTCTCATCAGCGGAATACTTAGCGCCCGATGCCCATTTTTCACCTGTTGGAAAACCGCCGCCGCCCCGACCTCTGAGACCTGATTTTTTAATTTCTTGTATTACATCTTGCTGCGTCATCGTCTCTAAAACCTTTTTGAGCGCTGTATAACCGCCCCTTGCTATATACTCGTCAATGTTCTCAGGGTCGATTATTCCGGAGTTAGCAAGTACGAGTCTTTGCTGGGTATCATAAAATTTGTGATAATCTTCCTTTGCTAACCATTTGTTTACCGGGGTATTCTTTATAAGATGCTCATCAATTATTTGAGGCACCATATCAACAGTAACTTTTTCATAGGTCAAGCTCGCTTGTCCAGGAATAGTTACATCTACCAGGACATCCCTCGCGCACAAACCTCTGCAACCAGTTTTAGCTGTCTTGCAAACACGTTTTCCTACGGCAGCATCCAAACCTAATTTTTTAATTTCATCTTCAAATTTTCTGAATACTTTATCGCCTCCCGCAGCAATCCCGCCTGTTCCCAGACAAACAGCAACTAAAGATTGACTTTCGTTCTCAGTCATTTCGATTTTGTTTTTATTCTCTAAAGGTACAGATTTAGTATCCATTTTAACAATAAAACGATAAAGGTTTAGTTTTATCTTACAACTCTAACTGTTTTATACTCCGGATTTTTTATAATTATCTAATACATCATTGAGTTTATCAGGAGATACTTCCCCATGAACATCCTCGTCAATCATTATCACTGGCGCTATTCCACAGGCTCCCAGGCAAGATACTTCTTCAAAGGTAAATAATTTATCTTCGGTAGTTTCGTTTACGTTGATTTTTAATTTTTCACGTACTTTGGAAGAAAGCGCTTTAGCATTTTTCACATGGCAGGCAGTTCCACAACATACCTTAACGATATGATGCCCGCGCGGTTTCAAATGAAATTGGGCATAGAATGTGGCGACACCTATTATTTCATCTGCACTCATATTCAAACCTTGCGCAATATGATCAATCACAGGCTCAGGCAGAAAACCATATTCAGCCTGTGCTTTTTGTAAAATAGGAATTACCGCTCCTCTGGTGTTTTTATAGTCCTCGAGTATCTTTTCGACTTTTGAAATATCTACTGTTTCTAAGGACTTTTCATTTGTCGGGTTCATTTTATAATTTATAACACAATTAAAATTATTTGTAAAATT
>JACRII010000092.1 GCA_016235875.1 Planctomycetota bacterium | reverse complement strand
GATATCTTTAATAAGAGCAGTTGATAATCAATTACATCAGTTGCAGCGTCTTTGCTATTGACCTTTTTCTCCACCACTTCTCTTAGTTTCTTTAATATGTCTATGCCTTCGTAGAGAATTTCGATAATTTCCGGTGTTACTTTTAATTTTGCCTTCCTTGCTTCGTCCAAGAGGGTTTCCAATTCATGGCTTACTTTACCGATGTCTTTCATCCCCAGGAAGCCCGCGCTGCCCTTCATGCTGTGAATGGGGCGGAATATGCTGTTAATAATATCCACGTCTTCCGGATTCTCTTCCAATTGGAGTATTTTGGATTCTACGTCGTCCAGATGATCTCCGGATTCAACGAGGAATTCCTTAACAATTTCAACGTCATCCATAATATTTGTAATGTCTTCCATGTTTTGTGCCCTCGACAATTAAATTAGCTCTTGCTTACGAGAAGTTGGCTGTTAGTTAAATGTTTATTAATTTTTTCGATTATTTTTTGCCTTGTAAAAGGCTTTACAAGAAAATCTACTGCACCAGATCGGACAGCGTGTATTACGTTATCTTGTGTTGGAGAAGAGGAACACATAATAATTGGTATATTACGGGACATAGCATTTCTTTTAATTCGCTCGCAAAGTGTTAAGCCGTCCATAATAGGCATATAAATATCCATCAACACGAGGTCAACATGATTTTTTTGAAGCAAAGAGAGCGCATCATTAGGATTGCTTGTAACCATGACTTTATATTCGCTGCCCAAGAGTTTCCTGATAATCCGTAAATCCGTATTTGAGTCGTCTACGGCCAGGATAGTTCCCTTAAAATCTTTGTCCTTTTCTTCGATTACCTCAGAAAAAAATTCTTCGCCGATCAATTTTGATATGCTTAAAATAAATTGGGCGTCATCAAAACCCAGAATTCTCATCGTGGCCGTTAGCGTTAAGCACTCTTCATTTAAGATTTCTTCACTGAGCACGGTGTTTATATTCTCTTTGTTAATTAAAGTTGTGCTTGTTAGTTTGAGATGGATAGGCTTGGGCAGTTTTGGCCTTAATTCATTATCTAACATACCGCATATCTGGTTTGTAAATTCCTTAAAGGCATCCAAACAATCACCATCAAGAATACCTTTGTTTGCATTTTCACGCACTGCAGCATCATCAAGAGTTAACACAAGACTGCCAATGGTGATCGCTTCCTTTACGGTAAGGATGAAATATATTTCTCCATCATAAAATTCCTCAATTGCAAATCTTGCTATTACGTTATTCGACGTGGCATTCTTTAAAAAAGAGTTAAGGGTTGTCGATTGCAATACGGGGTTTGTGAGGAAGAACTGTTTGTTCATTAGCTTACCGCAATCAGTACAAATCCGGGGAAACGTGCTTACCAGGGTTTCCTCAAGTTTGGATGAAGATATTTTTTTAGATGAATTGTTTTCCATTGTCGTTGTTGTTTCGTGAATATATTATTTACTGGATTCCTTTAACAATAAGCCCACATCAAACTTTTCGCCGCTGGAAATAAATGGCGTCATTAACCACGGGTCCTTGCTAAAGCAAGAGAGTGTAGTTTCTGCTACCACAGGGTGATTGTTTACGGCTGTTATTGATAAGCCTTCGCCTGCAATCACGATGGGTATGGAAAGATTCATTTCACCGTATTGCGCAGTAAGCTTTGTTTTTACGTTTCCAGCGATCATGTTCGATACCTCGCCAACAGCGTCTTTCACCTCATTGGTAAAATCGGTAAGGTCTGTCATCAGCATGGTTGATGCAACCTTTAGCGCAAATTTCTTTGAACAAAACAAGGCAATAACGCCGTGATATTTCCCTGTGAAACTAACCATGCCAATGACGTCGGTTTTTATCTGCGTATCGTCCTCAAAAAAAGAGTTATCATATTTTAAATCCAACATGATCATCGTTTCGAATAATGTTTTTGTAGCGCTGGTAATATCTGATGCGACATTTTCCATGATACCTTCTATAGCCATGAATGGGTTCCCCTTTCTTTTTAAGGTTTCGTTATGATATATGCACAAGACATGAGCATATGTATTACTTCACGAGCAAAAAATTTCCTAACTTAGACTTTAGCTGATCGGGTGTAAATGGCTTAGTCAGATAACCATTAGCGCCGCTATTTTTTGCCTCTTCGATTTTTGCCTCGCCGCCTTCGGTAGTCACCATAACAATGGGAATGTTGCTTTTTTGTCCAGAGCCTCTGAGGGCTTTGACGAAATCTATCCCCGTCATGTTTGGCATGTTCCAGTCACATAGTATTAAGTCAATATTATTGGCCGTGGCCTTTTCCAGCCCTTCCCTGCCGTCCCCCGCCTCAACAAATTCATCGACCAATAACCCGGATTGTTGAATGTTTCTTTGAATAATCTTTCTCATGACTGCTGAATCATCAATTATTAATACTTTCGGCATGTTTATCACCTTCCTTTACATTAAAAGAGTTATTAATTCCGTTTTTTTCGTTTATCCACTGATCAATCTTAGTTCTTTCAAATCGCCACATATTCATTATCTTGAAGGTAGGAATAGCACCGTCTTTTACTAACTTATATATTGAACGGGGACTTACCTTCAGATACTCTGCAACCTGTTTTATTGTCATAATTTCGTTCATAATGTATTCTCATAAATAAACTTGAATTATTTTCCCTTCCCATTGCATATCTTGCCTTCCATTGGCATTAGTTATCCTCAATTATCGGCAATATGAATAAATAATTTAGTGTTAAATTAAAGATTTTTTAGAATAAGAAGGGAGTATTTCGGATTGGTAAGTGAACTGTTACGTAATAATTGCAGTAGGACACAGATAAACGCTGATTTACACTGATTTTGCAACGACATAAATAATCACAGGTAATCCGTTTAAGTCCATGCCATATATCGTATAACCCGCTTAAATAAAATGAAAATTCCTATACAATTAAATTAGAGATGCGCAGCGGTGCGTCTGTACTTAAAAAAAAGAATTAAGTCATTATTTTATCTGCGCTTATCTGCGTTAATCTGTGTCCCATTGCTGTTTTGTTGGTTCAATCTTGCAGATTGAACCATAAGTTTTGAACGGAGCTGTAGATTTTGAGTTAGTACCAAACTATGAAAATTTCAAAATGTTTAGGTTCAATCGAAGACGATTGAACCAGCAAAAATTTAAATATTTTTAAAAAGGGGTATTTCGGATTGGTAGGTGGGGTGGAATTAATTAACTGTTAATAAAACCGGAGAAATATTGCGTTATTTATTTTGTAAAGAGTGCAGGATGTTTTGGCAAAATTCTGTTAGTGTGTTGTCGCGAGCCCCCATGACGAGGATGCAGTCACCTGTTTGAGCCTGCTCTTTGATCTCAGGAATGATATCGGTTCTTTTTTCTATGAAAAAGGCATTTTTACCACTTTCTTTAACTCGTTTGATAATATCGGCGGAAGAGATATTTTTACTTGCAGTGCCGCCTGCATAGTATATTTCAGGCATGAAAAGGACATCGTGAGGTGATAAGATGTTAATAAAGGCATTGATGAATTCTTCCTTCATAAAGATTGTAGGACTATAACCATGAGGCTGAAAGATTGCAATGACCCGCTTGCAGCCAAGCTTTACGGCATTTATCGCAGCCATAACTTTTTCAGGGTTATGGGCGTAGTCGTCTACTATCATTATACCATCGATTTTTCCAATAATATCCATCCGACGTTGTACACCACGAAACTCCCTGAGCGCTGCTGCTGTTTTTTTGTCGTTGATGTTAAGACTTCTAGCCACGACGATGGCCGCAAGCGCATTCGATACATTATAAATGCCTGGAAGATTTATTTCAAAAGAATGACTATATACGTCAAACGTGGACTGGAATGGTTTACAAATAATATTTTTTGCGCGTATCATGGCGTTATTATTTAGCCCATAGGTAATAATGTTCTTATGCTTGAGTTCTATCATTTTCAGACGTGGACAATCGGCATTGATAATGAGCGTTTCAGTAGTATTTTGTGAAAAACTCACAAACATTCTGGAGATTTCATCGATGGATTTATGGTCTTTCGAGATGTTGGTAATGACGGCTATGCGCGGGGTATACAGGACAATGCTGCCGTCACTCTCGTCTGCCTCAATGGATATAATGTCCGATGTGCCTGTCTTTGCGTTGCCCAGATGAAAGTTGTCTATATAATTTTTAATACACCCCCCAACGATAACCGTAGGGGATAAGCCTGCATAATCGAGGATATAACCTACCATACAACTTACCGTGGTCTTTCCGTTCGTTCCCCCAATGGCAATTCCATACTTACGGTTAAACATTTCGGCGAGTAAGTCAGCGCGCTTGATAATATTTTTGCTTAATGTGCGAGCCTTTTTGATATCTGGGTTGTCTTCTTCGATGGCAGAAGAAACGACTACAAAATCTGTATTTTCCTGAACACCGGAACCATCCTGGGGGTGTAATGAAATGCCTTTTGACAAGAGCTTTGAAAACACGTACGGGGTAATTTGTTTATCGTAGTTTCTGTCAGAACCACTGACGGTGTGGCCTTGTTCACTGAGCACCTGAGCAATTGCGCTCATGCCAATACCGCCCACACCAACGAAATGATATGAAAATTTCTTTAAATCATCCCGGTTAGCGTTAATTTCTCCTGCTTCCTCTTTCATAAATTTTTAGAACTATACAGAATGAAATATAAATTGTCAAAATATTTCTACTCTCTATATTCATTCTTGACAAGTCTAACGATTCATTCTAGAATCAAAACGCTTATATAGCTATCGAATATAATTTTGTAATGGGAGGAGAATGTTGTCCACATTAGGCAAGCATATTATTTTGGAAATGTGGGGATGTTGTAAAGATACTATTGACAACGTTGAAGTTGTAAAGGAAATTCTTGTCAAAGCAGCAGAGTCTGTTAAGGCAACCCTGGTGGATGTAGTATGTCATAGATTTAGTCCCTATGGTGTAACTGGTGTGGCTATTTTAGCTGAATCGCATATTGCCGTTCATACGTGGCCTGAACATGGATATGCAGCGGCAGATATCTTTATCTGTGGCAGCACCATCAACCCGCGGAATGCCGCTTCTTATATGGCAGAAGCATTCTATGCAAAAGAAACTTCATTCCTGGAACTCAAAAGAGGGGATTTTGTATCAAGAACCCCCCAGATGGCGGGCCGGTAGAAATATATTTACCATCTTCAAAATATGTCTATAGAGACGATTAATAACCTTATGGAAAAATCTCCTGCAAATTGGATAGATGATTATTTCAATAATCACGAACTTCATAAACATGCCTTTCGGGATCTTGTTTGTCGGGTTCAAACAAAGATACAAAAAATCATAATCGTAGATACCTATAATTACGGAAGGTGTCTCATTCTTGATAATGAGTTCCAATCCGCCGAGGCGGATGAATTTATCTATCACGAGGCGCTCGTGCATCCCTCTTTTATTTTGCATCCGTGCATCGAACGTGTGCTTATTATCGGCGGTGGTGAAGGGGCAACCCTGCGAGAAGCGCTCCGTTATAAATCAGTAAAAAGGGTTGTGATGGTTGATATTGACAAGGAAATGATAGAATGTGCCAAAAAGTATCTCCCTTCATTTCACACGGGTTCATTTGATGACAGTCGTCTGGAACTCGTTATAGAAGACGGCAGAAAATATCTCGAACGGATAAACGAACAATTTGATGCAATTGTCATAGACGTAAATGACCCATTGGAAGGCGGCCCTTCATACATGCTTTTTACGGTGGAACTTTATCGGACGGTTGCCAAAATGCTTAAAAAAGATGGAATACTTATCGTGCAGTCCGGCGCAGCGTCAATTACGGAAAATGATGTGTTTACAAGCATCTGCAATACCTTGAGCAAGGTATTTAACCACGTGTTTCCTTATGTCACCTACATCCCTTCCTATGCGCTACAATGGGGCTTTGTCATGGCCACGGGTAATCCCGGTAAGTTGGATATTACGGGTCAAGAGATCGATGACAGGATTGGTTCAAAGATCACCGGCGCACTTCGTTTTTATGACAGTATCACACATCACGCGGTATTTAATCTGCCAAAGTATTTAAGATCAGACATCAAGAATCAAACACGGATAATAAGTGATAAAGACCCTTTGACAGAACATTATCCTGGCATTTCTAATCATAAATGAACTGGAAATTACACTATTAAAATATTTTATCCTGCGGCGTGTAACCTCATGTAAACAATACAATTTCTTTCTCTTCCAAATTTTTCAGCCGAGAGCATATCAAATTATTATCAGTATTGTAGAACACCCTGGAAAATGTTTGACATGGATTATAAAAGCATTATACTGAGACTTAGTATCAATAAATATCTATTTGTTATTCGGGTTTTAGTGTGATAGGAATAAATGAATGTTTGAAACGGGAGTGAGTGCGTTTAAGGTTGCTTTGGTGGGAAATCCAAATGTCGGGAAGAGTGTGATATTTGGCTTATTAACGGGAAAGTACGTAACTGTCTCGAACTATCCCGGAACTACCGTGGAGGTTTCTAAAGGCATTTGCAAGGGACTGGATGGCAGGATTGAAATTGTTGATACGCCGGGCGCTAATAGTTTAATTCCTCTGTCAGAGGATGAACTCGTGGCGCGGGATATGCTGTTGGAAGATTATGAAAAGCGCGTTATTCAGGTTGTGGATGCAAAGAATCTTCGGCGTGGTTTACTCATTACCACGCAGCTCGCTGAGATGGGATTGCCTGTTATACTAACGTTGAATATGTGGGATGAACTCCTTGACAGGGGTATGAACATTGATGTGCATGCATTACAAGAAACATTGAACATCCCGATTATAAAAACTATTGCAACACACAGGGTAGGAATAAATGCGTTGCTGAGTTCGATATCATCTACAGGAGTACCCAATCTTCATATCGATTACGGGAACGCAATCGAAGAAGGCATTTTGAAGGTACAGAAAATATTGAACGGTGATACTGCCGTTAATACACGATCATTGGCTATCATGCTTTTATCAGGAGATGAAGCCCTTGAAGAAAAATTGAGGGATAAACTTCCAAGCGGGTCTCTTGATGAATGTCATCGTATCCGTGACAATATTCAAAAACAATTTAGCAATCCACTGAGTTATGTAATCAATATAAAACGTGCGAATTTTGTGAATGCGCTGGTTGAAAGGGTTTGTACGACCGTTTCCAAAGAAGGGAAAACACATCCGTTTATCAGAGGCGTGCTTTTTTACTTCCTGGTTCCATTGGCCGCCTTTTTTATTGGATATAAACTCGCTACGTTATCAATGTCCTTAATTTCTTCCAGGCTTCAACCAGAAAGTTTTATGAATTTTATTATACCGATTGCTGTTGGCGGAGTAACGTCAATATGGTTTTCGTTGTATCTATATTTGAGAGAATACAAGGAAAGAAGCACTATTAGTGAAATATTGGGGCGTATAACAATGCATCCAGTAGCGGCATTTCCTATATTGATTACCATTTTATGGATTGTTTATAAATTAGTGGGGGAATTCGGTGCAGGTACGTGTGTCGATTTTTTTGAAAATAAGGTGTTTGGAAGTTCGTTAACTCCTTCAGGTGGTTTTGATATTTACATCTCTATACCGTTTATCAAAAAAATATATAACATCACCCACGTAAATTTTCAGGGATTTAATTATTATTGTGGACTGCTTGCACAGAAAATAATAAGTAAAGATTCTATAGTATTTGAATTATTTTTGAATGAACAGTCGGGACTGATACAGGTAGGACTTACCTATGCCATTGCCATTGTTTTTCCTATTGTAGGCTTTTTCTTTCTGGCATTTGGCATTATGGAAGACAGTGGTTATCTACCGCGTCTTGCTGTAATGGTGGATAAGGTATTTAAACGTATAGGACTAAATGGGAAGGCCGTGCTTCCGATGGTATTAGGTCTGGGTTGTGATACCATGGCAACGTTAACAACCCGCATCCTCAATACAAAAAAGGAACGGATTATTGCCACTTTATTGCTTGCATTAGCTATTCCATGCTCAGCTCAATTGGGTGTTATTTCAGGCGTACTGGGCAAGATTTCCGGAATTTACTTCGCCATTTATGTTTTTGTCATAGGCACACAGCTTCTCTTTGTCGGTTATTTGTCATCAAAGGTGCTGCCGGGAACTCCTTCTGATTTTTTGATGGAGATTCCGCCATTTCGCATGCCAAAGTTATCAAATATTTTTATCAAGACATTCTATCGAGTCCATTGGTTCTTAAAAGAGGCTGTACCCTTATTTATGCTTGGCACCCTGGCATTATTTGTAGCCACAAAACTTGGCGTCTTGTCACTTATAGAAAGAATTGGCGCGCCAGTAACAAAAAATTTTCTGGGATTGCCAGTAGAAACAACACATGGTTTTATATTAGGATTCTTACGCAGGGATTACGGCGCTGTGAGTATCTTTAAGGTGCTTGAAGAAAAAGGCGGCGATAAGGGTATAAATCCTGAGCAATTGTTAGTTTCGCTGGTTGTTATCACGCTATTCATCCCATGTCTTGCAAATTTTCTGGTGATGATCAAAGAGCAGGGGGCAAAAAATGCATTTTTAATGTTCGCATTTATATTGCCATATTCGATACTTATTGGTGGTATTTTGAGGGTTATTTTACAACAGTTTTAACGGATGAAAATACGCGGAAAGGTAGTGTCTATTACAGGTGATGTTGCTGAGGTATGTATTATCAGAGAAAATACAGCATGTGGAAGTTGTTCTACCTGTCTAAAGAAAATGGGTGTGCGGGATATTACAAAAGTAGCTGCTATTAAGGGGATTCAGATCGGACAAGAGGTTGTTCTTCGTGATAACATAAACTGGCTTTCTAAAAACAGAATTATGCTTGTCGTAGCTGCCTTTGTTTCAGGCATCATATTAACAGAGGTCGTATCTATCATTATATCATTCGGTTCCTACAGAGGTGGAATGGATTTGCTGGTAGGGGGAATACTAACATTAATAGTGTTAATTGTTTCATGGGTCAAGAAGCCGCGGTATCTTTTTAAGATAGTCAAGGTAGGTTAGGCGTCCTCGCCTGACATTACAATGACAGACGGGGACGTCTGTCCTACCAATAGAAGGGGGGAGAACATAATATGACCGAACCGGGTTTAGAAGAAATTCTGGAATTGATATGGACAATGAAAGAAGAAAGCGATACGGTCGAAAAGGATGTATTGATAAAACGGATGAAACCGCCTGCAAAAGAAAGCATGTTGAAAACTTTGACACAGGATGGCTATGTTAAGATAACGGACACAAAAGTGGAATTTACCAACAAAGGTATGGCAGATGCGCGATTGATTATCAGGAGACACCGTCTTGCAGAAAGGTTGTTGAATGATGTTTTAGAGGTAAAAGAGGATACCATGGATTCCAGCGCATGCGAGTTTGAACATTTTCTGGATGAGGAAGTTACGACCAGTATATGCACCTTATTAGGACATCCGGTAAGTTGCCCTCATGGAAAGGCTATACCGCCCGGAGAGTGTTGTGAAAAGGCGAACAAGGAGATAAGACCTGTTGTAATGCCATTAACAGAACTAAGGTCAGGAGATAGGGCAAAAATATCTTATATAGTAACAAGATATCACGAACGGCTGGACAGACTATCTTCAATGGGTCTGTTACCGGGTGTTCAAATCCGTCTTCATCAAAGGCAGCCAACATACGTCATACAAATGGGTGAAACACAGATAGCGCTTGACACTGCCATTGCGCGGGATATTTACGTGCGTCTTGTATAATTCCTCATAAGAACTAATTTTACTTTACTTTATAAATAATTTTAAATATCATATTTCCATTAACTATGCAGAAGTTCGTTATGAATAGTCTTAATTTATAAGGAGTATTCAGATTTATGGATCCGGGTGTACTGATTGGAATAATAATAGGTGGTGGATTGATTCTCGTATCTATTATTTTTGAAGGCGGTGCTTCATCAATACCGGGATATATTAATATGCCGGCATTGATGATCACGATAGGTGGTACACTGGCCGCAACTATTATAAGATTTCCAATTCCCATGGTAATAGGCGCAATTGCGGTAGTTAAAAAAAGTGTCTTTGTAAAATTAGGGTCGGCTGAAGAAGAGATTGCCAGATTGATTCAATATTGCAAGATTAGCCGTCGGGAAGGTCTTTTAGGATTGGAAAAAGAGATTGAAAAAATCAAAGACGAATTTCTGATTAAGGCGGTAAGATTGCTCGTAGATGGTTCAGATTCAGATACATTAAGAGGCATCCTGGGTACGGAAATTGATAATATCCGGGTAAGACATACAACAGGTAAGGGAATTGTTGAATTCTCCGGTACCATATTTCCCGCCTTTGGTATGGTCGGAACTGTGTTGGGACTTATTGCCATGATGAGAAAGCTTGATGACCCATCACATATCGGAGAAGCTATGGCTGTTGCCTTTATCGCCACCTTCTATGGTGTCACCTGCTCAAACCTTATCTTGCTTCCGCTCGCTGGTAGGCTAGACACCTTGAGTAAAAAGGAGCTTTTTTTGAAAGAAATTATTATGGAAGGTGTTGTTTCCATTCAAAGGGGCGATTCCCCAATGGTGCTCGAAGAAAGACTAAAAGCGTTCTTGCAGGCAAAGGCAGCTAATAAAATGTCTGCAAGTTCAAAAGAAAAGGAAAAAACATAATGAGTGATGAGGAGGGTGGCTCTTCCGGAGGTCACGGTGGTCCTGTTTGGTTGCTCACCTATTGTGATTTAATTACATTGCTGGTAGCCTTTTTTGTGATGATGATTAGTTTTGCTTCAATTAATGTGGATAAATGCAAAGAGGATTTGCCTAAAATTGAAGGGGGTTTTGCCGGTGGTGGAGAATTTTTGTTGGAAAGCGGTACGAGTCCTGTGGAAAACCTCTTTGAAAAGGATTTGGATGTACTTGAAAGTCCTGAGGCAGAAGAGCATCCTGTAGAAAGCCAACTTGAACCCGAGGAGATGTTCAATTACATATCGGGTTTTGTAGAAGAAAGCGGGTTAAAAAAGTCAATTGACATCGAAGATGTAAAGATAGGATGTAAGATAAAAATCCCCGTGGATTCGTGTTTTGAAAAGGGTGAATCTGTATTAAAAAGAGAAGCATATGTGATTTTTGATAAACTCGGTATTGTGTTACGAATTCTCAGAAGTAAACTGGTAATTGACACAAATATGGGAAAAGCCGAAAAAGAGATTGATCTGTCAATAAAGAGGGCAGCCAATATTTGTGAATTTCTAGTGATCAAGGAGGATATTGAACCGCAAAAGATTGCGATATCAGGTTATCGTGTTGCAGAAGCCAAGGAAAATACAATTACTATGATGATATTTAAATAATAACTTTAAACATTTATTACACATCTTTTATGTCGTCATCATCGCATCATAAGAAGAAGAAAAAATTGCCTGCTTCTGGCACCCCTGATTTGTTTTGGACATCCTACGGTTCGGTGATAACGATATTATTAGCTTTTTTTATAATATTTCAAGTCAACTTTACCGAGGAAAAGAAAAAAGAACTTATTGAAGAGTTTAAAAAATCAGTAAATAGGAGCAATATAACCTTTGGTATGGGCGGGATTCTGCCCGAATGGAATGCGAGATCAACGGAAGATATCCAGAAGTTGAAGTATATTTATCCTAAGAGTAAAAGTGAATCTACAGAAAGTGGCGATAAAGGAATTGATTTATCTGATCGGGAAGAGGATCAAATACCAGCGGCCGTAGTTGTTTACTTCGATGAAAACGACAGCGCTCTTTTTATGGAAGGAAAGCACTCATTGGACAATTTGATTGATCTAATTGGAGACAGACCGTGTTCTCTTGTTATAGAGGGTCATACGAGAAAAAATTTTGTTCCCTCAAAAGGATACGACAATTGCTGGAAGCTTTCCCTGGACCGCGCAAAGGCAGTAGCGGATTATCTCCATGATAAAGGTAATATTTCATGGAAGAGATTGATTACTGTTGGATATGGGAATAACAAACCCATGGTGAAAGACATTAAAAGTGACCGGCATAACGACCGGGTATCCGTAATTATAAACATTTTGAAATAGAATGAATTTCTTTTGGCTTGACAATAGAACTCAGGTGTGATATTAATTCCCGTCCATGAAAACAATTCAAAATTCTTTATTAGTCATTTTCTTCACTTATTTTCTCTCGTTTTTATCTGCTAACGATATTGCCTTTAGCGCTGAAACACCTAATTCCGAAGTATCTGCTGAAAGTAATCAAGAATTGCCTGTTTTGTTAGTAAAAAAAGACGAAGATGCCGTCATTTATAAAAAAGACATTATTATTCGTTCTGACGAACTTAAGGCAGAGACTAAGAAAGATAAAGGTACAGAAGAATTTAAAACTATCGAAAAACCCATAGAAAAGAAACAAGAAACACCCGGTCTGGATATCGTTGACAAGTATTTAAAAGAGGGTAGAAAATCTGAAGCAAGAAATGTTCTATCGTATCTATTTATTAACAAAAAAATACCGGAAAAACAAAAAGAGATAAAGGAATTATTAGATAAATTAAACGAAGAATTAATCTTTTCATCCTCGCCCTCTCCAGATGCCACAATGTATACAGTTCAAGCCGGCGATATCATGGCGCGAATTGCCAAACAATTTAACACAAATTATGAACTGATTATAAGAATTAACAACAAATCTCCCACGAGACTGAATATAGGAGATAAATTAAAGATACTTACGGGAAAGACGAAAATATTAATTAGTAAAAATGATTTTACTCTGACTTTGCTGCTCAATGATCATTATGTGAAACAGTATCGTATTGGCACAGGGAAAAATGACAAAACCCCGGTTGGTACGTTTGAAGTAAAAAATAAGATGAAAGAGCCTGTGTGGTATTCACCTAACGGTGGTATATTCCCTTATGGACATCCGGAAAATATTCTTGGTACTCGATGGATGGGTTTTAAAGACAAACCAGACCTGTATGGTTATGGGATTCACGGTACAACATTACCTGATTCGATTGGTACTGCTTCATCAAATGGATGTGTTAGAATGTTAAATAGCGACGTGGAAGAACTGTATGATTTCGTAACACTGGATACCGAAATTATTATTCAAAGGTAAAAACTTATGTATAGAAACGAACCTCTCGATAAATACTTGAAAGATGCGGCAGATGGAACGCCGACACCTGGCGGTGGAAGTGTAGCAGCGCTGGTTGGCGCTTTAGCGACGACGATGTCTTCAATGTCTGCAAACTTTACTGTCGGTAAGGAAAAATTCAAACACTATGATTCGCAGTTGAAGAAAATACTCGGAGAGTGCGAGAAGAGCAGAGAAACTTTATTATCCTTAATGGAAGAGGATATTAAGGTTTATAGTGGGATCACGAATGCGTATGGATTGCCGAAGTCGACCGATGCAGAAAAAAACAAACGGTCGGAAGAAATACAAAAAGCAACCATTACCGCTATGGAAGTCCCATTCAAGACGACAATGTGTTGTCTTTATGTATTGGAGCAGACACGAGAATTAGTAGATATTGCAAATCCTAATCTCATCTCTGATGTTGGAGTAGCAGGCTTCTTAGCCGAGGCGGCATTTCAATGCGCAAAATTAAATGTGGATATTAACCTTGCCACGATTAAGAACCAGGGGCTTGTTGAAAAGACACAAAATGAATTGTGCCACGCTGAAAAGAAGGCAAAGACGTTTTTTAAAGAAATACAAGATAAAGTCCAGAAAACAATAAAGGGATAAGGAATAATGCATAACTATGGAATGGAAAATAAACAAGGGTTCTAAGGGATGCATCCTTTGTAATAAGGAGTTTTGCGAAGAGGAAGAATATTATTCCGCACTTTTTGATGAAAATAATGCCTTCATACGAAAAGATTATTGTGCTGCATGTTGGAGCAAGGACAAGGGAGATGGGCTTTTTTCATTTTGGAAAACGAGACTGCCAAAAAGGGATAAACCCGTTCAAAAGTTTGTAAATAATGAAGTCTTTCTGGATATGTTTATCAGATTAGAGGGAAAAAACGAACCAAATCAAAGAAATCTGCGATATGTGCTGGCTCTCTATCTTATACGGAAAAAAATATTTAAATTGAAATCTTTTAAAAAAGAAAATGGAGAGGAGATTATTACCCTGCATTTTCCAAAAGAAAATAAAGAATTCAACGTATTTAACCCGGATTTAAAAGATGAAGAAATTGACGCTATCACATCAGAAATGAGCCAACTCCTGAACTATCCTTACTTAGAACAAGAAGTCCTCATCAATGCAGATTAAACAGTTCCCGGATTTCCCAAATGTCCGAGGCTTTTGCCTGGACAATGGTTATTGTGAAACGGGAGCCGCTGCACTTGCCGTTGTATTATACTTACAGGTTTCGCAGTCTACGGCAATCCCTCTTATTTTCCTTCCTTTTAATGCCGATTGAAGTTGTACTACCTGATCTGTATTGACGTTATTCTCTCTCTGCAATGCCAATAACCGAATACGCAACTGTCTTGTCATTTTAATGCTCGGACACCTGGTTTTTTGAATACCTACAGGACAAACACCTACTATTTTCTTCTTGTTTATTTTCTTTGCCATAGTGAAACTCCTTCCCATTTTTTAGTTTAAGTGTAAGACTAACTATCAATTTCCTTAATTAAATCCGGAACCACGATTTTCAGGGTTTCTTTTGCAGCTGATTGTTCTGCTTCCTTCTTGCTCTTGCCCCATCCTTTCCCATATTCATTACATTTTATTGAAACAATCACTTCAAACGATTTCCCATGATCAGGACCGACTTGCTGTAAAACCCGATAATTGGGTGTAATGCCATATTCCTTTTGACTGTAATGCTGAAGAATAGATTTGTAATTCTTATCGTGCTGATTTTTGCAAACGAGGTCAATTTCTTTTTTTAAATGTTTTATGGTAAAATTGTAAGCCGCTTCAATACCGCCGTCCAGATATATTGCGGCTATAACTGCTTCAAATACATTGGCAAGTAAGGATTTTGGTAAGTAATTCCGGTCATTCAAACCCTTGCCTACCAAAAGAAAATCTTTTAGACGAGCCTCTATACTGACATTGGCAAGTGTTATTTGACTCACAACCACAGATTTTATCTTTGTTAATTCTCCCTCGCTACACTGCGGCATGGTTTTGTAAAGATAGTCTGAAATAATCATCCCTAACACCGCATCTCCCAAAAATTCCAGTCGTTCGTTAGAAAAATTGTTTTCTAATCGGCAGGAGGTGTGGGTCAGCGCTTTTTCAAGAGTGATTGGATCATGAAATGAATATCCTAACGCTAATTGGCACTCACTGAGTTTTTCCGGGTTTAAATGATTATTCGTTTGGAGTATCATTTTTTTGAAACTTTTTTTCCTTGAAAAGCATCGATTCTTCTATGGCAGTGTATTTTGTTGCAGCATTGATAAGCTCAATGGCAGTGCTGCGTCTGAATGAAACAACTTCCACCCGACAACCATGCGCTTTTAACATTTCTACAAGAGGTACGAAGTCCCCATCTCCACTCACCAGGACTACGGTATCCAGCTTTGGTGCAATCGCTATGGAATCGATTGCAATGCCCATATCCCAATCTCCTTTTGCTGTACCGTCTGGTCTTAGTCGAAGCTCCTTTGATTTTATTTCATACCCTAAACGGCTCAACGCATCTGTAAAGCTGGATTGGTCTACATCAGGTTTTTGTACAACATATGCTATAGCACGAATGAGATTTCTGTCACCTACAATTTCTAGTAAGAGTTTACTATAGTCAATCTTTGATTGGTGTAACGCCTTTGCCGAATAAAACATATTTTGGACATCAACGAATACCCCTATCCTTTGCTGGGATCCTCTGATTCGTCCACCTACCATGTATATCTTCCTTTCTAATAAAGACTTAATATTATGAAGATTATGTATAAGTACCTAATTAAAAAATTTTAAATAATGAATAACATTGCGAAAATTAGGTAGGTAAAATAAAAATACTGTGTAAATTCAAAGAACGTTAAGCATGCAAGACGGGTTACGTCATAACATACCTTTTTACAAAATATTAGAACAATACAAATTTATATTTGAAATTTATTTTAACAGCCTTTTGTGGACAGTCAATTAAAAAAACTGAAATAACTTAATTTTATTGACTCTTATATCAAATTCTGATAAATTTACCCTAATAAATATATAAATCTAACTGCTTTGTTGACAATAACTAAACATAAAATTAAAAAAATTGGAATTAACTAAATCTCGCCATGGACATAGACTATTTGAGAAAGGAAATTGATGCACTGGATTCTAAAATAGTAGATTTACTCAATGAAAGAGCCAAAATCGTATTGAAAATTGGTGAGATAAAGAAACAAAACCAGGCACAAATCTACGTCCCAAACAGAGAGCAAGCGGTATATTCACGAATTAAGTCGCAAAATAAAGGCCCGTTGACTGACGAATGTCTCGTAGCGATATACCGTGAACTGATGGCTGGGTCCCTGGTATTGGAAAAGGCAATCAAAGTATCCTATTTAGGGCCTAAAGGAACTTTTAGTTATTTTGCAGCTAAACAGAAGTTTGGATCGTCTGTTGAATACGTTCCGGCACGGGGCATTGACGATGTTTTCAGAGATGTAGCAGGGGGGAGAAGTGATTACGGGATTGTACCTGTTGAAAATTCAACAGAAGGCGGTATAAGAGAAACACTCAACATGTTCGTAGAGTTCGATATAAAAGTATGTGCCGAGATTATTTCGCCAATTCACCACAACTTAATGGCAAATTGCACAAAAGAGGAGATCAAAAAAGTATATTCAAAACCACAGATTTTGTCTCAATGCAAAAATTGGCTGGCAAGTAATCTTCCTCATGCTGAACTTATAGAGGTCAGCAGCAGCGCCGAGGCTGCTCGTATTGTTAGGGACGCTTCGAAATCAGGGAAAGATGGTCCATATTATGCGGTAATAGCAAATGCGGAAATAGCGCACATGTATGGATTGAATGTCCTTTTTAAGAACATCGAAGATAACCCAAACAACATAACGAGGTTTTTTGTGCTGAGCAAAGATTACGGTGCGCCGAGCGGGAGAGACAGGACTGCAGTAATGTGCTATATAAAAAATAGAGCTGGTGCATTATTGGAGATACTGGAGCCTTTTAAAACATATAATATCAATCTCACAAATATAGAGTCACTACCTACCAGAAAAAAAACGTGGGAATATTGTTTTTATCTGGATTTTGAGGGTCATACATCGAATGAAACCATTCAGAAAGCCCTCAAAGAGGTATCTAAAAAATGTTTTGATATGAAGATTCTTGGATCGTTTCCAAAGTGTGATTAAGAGGACATAATTCGAAAATAATGAGAAAAAAGCCTTTTATTGTGGGGAATTGGAAGATGAACCTCACACTTGCAGAAGGGGTAGAGTTTGCCAAATCGCTAAGAAAAAGTTTACAGAATAAAAATGAAATTATTTCTGGGATTTGTCCACCATTTACATTCTTAAAAGATATCTCCAGGGTGTTGGAAGGCAGCAGCATTTGCGTAGGAGCACAAAATATTCATAGTGAAAAAAATGGCGCTTATACAGGCGAGATTTCTGCGCTGATGGTAAAGGATACAGGCTGTACGCACGTACTGCTCGGACACTCGGAACGACGGCATCTCTTTGGTGAAATTGACTCGTTTATTAATGCGAAAATGAAGACTGCGTTATCTATTGATTTAAAACCAATTTTTTGTATCGGAGAAACATTAAATGAAAGGGAGGAAGGAAAGACAAAATATGTAGTAAAAAACCAATTAAAAAACGGTTTGCTGGGAATCGCCAGGAATCATGTCGAAGAACTTGTGATTGCCTATGAGCCTGTTTGGGCTATTGGCACAGGGAAAACGGCTTCTCCTGAGCAGGCCAACGAAGTTCATTCGTTCATCAGAGGCTTTTTGACAGATGAGTATGGAAAAGACGTTGCCAATAGTGTGTATATTCAATATGGGGGAAGCGTTAAACCGGAAAATACCAAAGAGTTGATAGCACAGCCAGAGATCGATGGGCTTCTCGTGGGGGGCGCAAGTATTAAGTTAGAGTCTTTTTTGAAAATAATTGATGCTGCATCAATTCAGTAATGTTTTAGCAAGTGGATTTTTAATATTGGGAGAGTTACATGGTAAAGGCTGAAAAGGCATTTAAGTGGGGAATTGCAATCATTGTTATCTTTGGAATATTAAATGCATTCTATTTTTTGAATATCGTCATTGGATTAAAAATTGCATTACCCATTTTGTGTGTGTTTTTGATTGGGTCTATTCTATTACAATCGGGCAAAGGCGGTGGATTGGCAGCTATAGGAGGGTTGGGGGATCAGTCTGCCTTTGGCACGAGATCAAGTACGTTCTTGTCTAAAATTACGTATCTTATAGGAGCTGCATTCATTGTTGCTACCATATTTTTGTTCAAACTGTCCATCCCGACAAGGTCATTAGAAACGATGGTCACGCAGGAAATTCCTGCTGCACCGCATGCTCATGACCACGGTGAATATGAACACGAACATGGCAGTGTGCCTCATGCAGAGGGTGTTTCAGATGATGCCTCTCAGGTGGGTATGCAGAAAGTCACCGAAGAAGAATCAAGCAAGACAGGACAGGAAGGCTCATATCATCATGCGGCAATGAAAGAAGAGACATCACAAGGCCAGTCGATGGGTATGAATCCTGTTGAAAAAGAGAAACAGACATCAAGTGTCGAGGAAATGCCTGCAACCGGTGCTCAGAAAGAAACAGGCAAATAATTCGAATTATTAATAACGCACAACAATATTGAGGTGGCCTTGATGTTGAAAAGCATGACAGGATTTGGTGTTGCTGAATATAAAAACGATGAACTCACGATACGTGTGGAACTTCGTTCGGTTAACAACCGATTTTTAAAAATAGACTCACGGCTGCCGGAAGTATTGCAATCCTTTGAAACTGAGATTGAGCGTCCAATCAGGGAAAAAATCGCCAGGGGCACTGTCCTCTTAAATGTAAATTATCAATCTCTCCGACAAGAGCCTGAGTATGTCTTGAACAGTGATAGGCTAAAAGAATATTATCATTTGTTAAGCGATATAAAAAAAGAGATCGGCTCCAGAGAGAGAGTATCAATCAATTCCCTGATACTGCTTCCAGGTGTGCTGCAAAAAGGGAAAAATGGCCAGCAGAATAAGGACTCCCTTTTATCCTTATGTATCTCCCTTATTAAAGAAGCCCTGGAAAAGATGCTGGAAATGCGGGCTGTTGAGGGAAGGCATCTTGCAAAAGATATCGAACAGAGAAAAGAATCTATCCTTTCAACACTCAACAAAATTGAAACCATGTCGCCTGTTATAGTTCAGGAATATAGTAAACGCTTACGAAGCAGGGTAGCCTCGTTACTGAGCGGAACAGATATAGAATTGACGGATAGCAGTCTTTGCCGTGAAATTGCCGTCTTTGCAGAACGATGTGATATTACCGAGGAAATTAGCCGTCTTAAAAGCCATTTATCTCAACTGCAGGAAACCATACATTCAGATGGCTCCGTGGGGCGGAAGCTGGATTTCATTATTCAGGAAATGTTCCGTGAAACCAATACGATGTGCTCGAAGGCAAATGACAGTGTAATGCTGAAGGATTTGGTGGACGTCAAAACAGAGATTGAGAAAATCAGGGAACAGATATTCAACATCGAATAAAGGTTCACGTTTGTCTGAATCCTTAGGGTAACGGGCAGGATGGGAAAGATCGTAATCATTTCAGGGCCGTCGGGGTCCGGGAAAACAACGGTATGCAAACTACTCGTACAAAACCGGCATGTGAAGAAATCGGTATCAGTAACCACACGTCCGCCCCGGCATGACGAAAAGAACGGTGAGTCCTACTATTTTGTATCAACCGCTGAATTCGAGGATATGATTCAGCGCAACGAACTGGCGGAATATGCAACATATTGTGGTTATTATTATGGGACTCCCATTACGGCATTGCAAGAAGCCCTCAGGAATGAAATCCTCTATCTGCTTGAAATAGAGGTTCAAGGCGCATTACAGATCAAAGAGAAATTTCCGGAAGCTATTTCAATATTTTTACTGCCGCCTGACAAAAATACCTTGGGCCAGCGGTTAATCCAAAGAAACACAAATAAAGAGGACGATATGGCGCTTCGTTTGAAAACCGCTGAAAAAGAATTGGAATATAAAGATAAATATGATTACCGTGTTGTGAACGACGACCTTGAAGTAACAATAAATACTATCCGCAAAATACTAAACCTGGTGTGATCATGTCATATAGTATTATTTTGGGTGTTACAGGGAGTATTGCTGCTTACAAGGCTGTTGAGATTGTATCAAGCCTGACGAAACAGGGAAATCATGTTACCGTTATCATGACGTCAAATGCCCGGCGTTTTGTGCATCCGGTAACATTTCAGTCGATTTCAAAAAATCGTGTCATAACCGACCTTTTCATCGATACGGGAAATTATGATCCCAATCACGTATCTCTGGCTGAAAACGCCGATATAATGGTGGTTGCACCGGCAACGGCAAATTTTATTGGAAAAGTTGTATCTGGGATAGCAGATGATGCGCTGACATGCACCGTTATGGCCGCACGATCTCCTGTAATTATTGCCCCTGCAATGAACGATAGCATGTATTTAAATCCCATTGTGCAGGAAAATATTGGGAAATTGAAAAAACGAGGATACATGATTATTGAACCAGAAGAGGGTCGTTTGTGCACGGGGCGTGTAGGAATCGGGAGATTGGCTTCTGTTGAGAAAATTGTTGGCGTAATCAATGAGGAACTCAACAAAAAGAAGGACAAATAAATACTCATGAATAAGATACAAGTAAGGGTTATGAGAAAGCAGGGATGTGGGGATTTACCTTTACCTCAATACATGAGCGAGGCTGCCAGCGGGATGGATTTATATGCCGCAGTGGATAAGGCAGTTCAGATTGAACGCCATGAAATCAAATTAATTCCCACAGGTGTTCATATAGAATTACCTTTGGGATATGAGGCACAGGTCAGACCAAGAAGTGGCTTGGCTCTAAAACACGGATTAACGATTGTAAATACACCAGGAACGATTGATAGTGATTACCGTGGAGAGATTGGTATTATTTTGTGTAATCTTGGGAAAGAAAGATTTACCGTAGAGCGTGGGATGCGCATTGCGCAACTAGTAATCCAACCCGTATTCAGGGCGGAATTGATTGAGGTTGAGTGTCTAGAGGAGACCCGTCGTGGCGCAGGTGGGTTCGGTCACACGGGACATTAAAGAAAAAACACATTATGTGCTTTTAGAAAAATCACGCGCATTGACCTGATTTCCTCAAGGAGCTTTATGGAAACAACCGTTGCGAAAAAGACATGGACAGAAAAGGAACTTATAGCATTGCCCAACAATGGGAACAAATATGAATTAATCAAGGGAGAACTCATTATGGGGCCAACAGGAATTGAGCATGAAGATATTGGAGCAAGACTTCTCGCTGTATTGGAAAGATTTGTTCTTGAACATAAACTTGGAATCATGTGCGGTTCAAGCGCCGGGTACTGGATGAAATCAGGCAACCTCCGTTCACCTGACGTATCATTTATAAGTAAAATGCGGTTACAGGGATTTAAACGACCCCCCAAAGGTTTTTTTAAAGGTTCACCCGATCTCGCAGTTGAGATTCTTTCACCTTCTGACACCATGGAAAATCTTCATGAAAAAATTGTTGAATATTTTGAAAATGATACAAAATTAGTATGGGTAATCAATCCTGAAGAACAAGTTATTTTGGT
>JACRII010000091.1 GCA_016235875.1 Planctomycetota bacterium | reverse complement strand
TTGCAACAGGCGACTTTGCCCTCTTCTACCAGGGTTTGACCGATCTTTCGGGCCTCTTCTGTTGAACTGGCTGTTACAAAAATTACAATCGTTTTTGTCATGTTCGTTAAACAGTTCTATTGGTTATCTGACCAGACCTCTTTCAATCGTCTGCTTATCGCACATGCCGCCGTGTCTTTTCAAGAGGGATTCTATCTCCTTGCTGCCCTCTTCATCCCGTGTTACATATACCAACGTACAGCGACATCCTTTAGAGCTTTTACAGTCTGTGTGAGGAGGTTTTATATTGTGGAGCGTTTTATGATTGGGAAGCAGGTGACTTCCATCTAAAGCCTTACATACATCGCAGGTATCGCCGTCTTTTGCTGATGAATAATAGACATAGGAGATTTCTTTAAGGTGGGTATTGACGACGTCCGGCTTTTTCTCTTTATGGCCTTGAGGGGATTGATAGGTATTTCTTGCTGTCCTGCCTTTTATACTATTTTTAATGAGATAATAAATAATGTATACCGCTATGAGAAATACAAGAAAACGTATCATTGATTACACGGAACCTTTGGGCTTTCTCAGCATGAATAAAAACAATCCGCCCACAACCAATATCGCCTGGGTCAATATGATACTCTTGATCCATATCGCAAAACATCTCCATAACAGTTCTGTCCCGCGTACCTGCTCAGTTGCAACGGAAACACGCATAAAGGCATAGATCGAAATCAACGAGATGAGTATTGCCATAATGATTATAATAAATGCCTTTAATTTCTGTTTCATGGTTCTTTGTCTCTCATTTGTCATGTTTATCAAAGGTAACAGTTACGTTTTCCGGTTCCTTCTGTTTATTTGCCGTTTCTATTGTTTTGCCTTGTTCCCTGTAATTCACATCCATTGCCTTTTTATACTCTGCAACTGCCTCGTCTATCATATCTTTTTCCTCATAGGCATATGCCAAATTATAACGGGCGTCAATATTTTCAGGGTCGGAACCCACGGTTTTTCTGAATTCGCCGATGGCGCTCTCTACCATGTTTTTACTTGCATACGCCAATCCTAAATTAAAATGGGCTTTTGACGAAGCAGGATTCAATTCCAACAGTTTTTTCCAGGTGGAAATCGCATCATCATATAATCCCTGTTGCAGATAAACGGCGCCCAGCTTGTCGTAAGCTTCCGGGAAACTGGTATTTGATGTGATGGATTTGTTATACATAACGGTAGCCTTATCGAGCAAGCCTCGTTCGGCATAAGCCTCACCCAGTTTGTAGAGGGCGCGGGTATTGTCAGGATTTGTTTTTATGATATTTTCAAATTCCGAAATTGCCTCGTCACAGAGACCTTTCCCATAGTATGCCTCGCCAAGATTGAGTCGTACCATTACATCGGAAGGGTCTTTCGTCAAAACCCTTTTATACACATGTATGGCTTCATCCAACATTCCTTTCGTGGCATACGTATGACCCAGATAGCAAGACGCCAGCAAGTCGTCGGGGTTTTCATCGACAACTTTCTTAAACGATATTATAGCTTCGTCCAGGAAACCTCTCGTATATTGGTTGTATCCAGTGATACTTTCAGGGGCTATACTCTTATTGGCAGTTTGGTAAGCCTTAGTCTTTTCATAGATTCTTTTCCCTTCTTTTGCCAGTTCCATATTTCTCATGGCTTCCATGTCTTTGGGATTTATTTTCAGCGCCAGATTATGTTCTGCAATGGACTCATCAAACATATTTTTATTCCTGTAGGCAAATCCGAGGTTGTCGTGAGCCTTGGAATAATCAGGATTAATCTTTACGGCCAATTTAAATTCCGCCATTGCATCATCAAACATCTTCTGCCTGCAAAAAGCCACGCCGAGGTTATTGTGTGCTTCTGCAAAATCCGGCATGACCATGATCGCCCTTTTAAATTGTAGAATTGCCTCATCAAGCATGTCCTTATTCACATAATTTGCGCCACGATTATTAAACTCCATCGCCAACTGGAATTTGTCAGCCGCGCTGTTATTCTTTGATTGCTTTTTATCCGAGGAAGCACATCCAAAGAAGCACAGAACAAGACATATACACATCACTGTCGTTTGCCACTGGCATTTGGATTTGGTCATTTTTTCCCCTGTAAAAAAATTCTGCATTTTGTGGTAAATCCATCTTACTGCAGCCAATCATCTATGTGCGACATTTTCATTAATTTATATAGAATCAATATCAAAGTCAATGATAAAAATAGTTAACTTCCTTCATTCTCCATAAGAAACATAGCGAATTTTTTTATGACTGCAACAATCCCAATACCTCGTTCCTCAATTGATTTGTTACCTGAATGGTATATTCACGATCTGTCCTTAAATTGTCAAAAGATAAAGGCTTGCCAAAATTTATTTTTACGTATCTCTTTTCCGGGTGAGAGAGCCATCCACGTTTTGGCATAAATTGATTACTGCCACAAATAGCCATAGGCACAACCCGCCTCCCTGATTTCAAGATAATCAATGAAATACCTCTTTTAAATGCACCGAGCTGACCGTCCTCGCTGCGCGTTCCTTCAGGAAAAACGACAAGTGATTTTTTTGCTGTTAACTTCTTAACGGCTGTTAAAAGAGTTTCATAGGCCTTTCTATCTTCACCTCTTTGAATGGGGATGTGGCCTGATGCCGTCATGTATGCCCCCAGGATTGGAACACGGAAGATCGTGTCTTTCGAGATAAAGCTAATGTTTGTGGGTATACAGGCCAGAGAGAGTTTGATATCCATCATACTTTGATGGTTTGAGATAAAGATGACCGGCTCGTCCCTCGGTATATTATCCAGCCCGTGAATTTCTATCCTCATGCCCAGAAATTTAAATGCGATGCGGCTAAAAACCCTTTCCATAGTGTTAAATATATTTTCCTTGTCCTTTGTATCCAGGGTTAAGATTGCAGCCGTCAATGTAGAAAATATCCAGAGTGAAACGAATAATGCCCACGAATACAAAGTAACCATTATCTGATAAAATTTATACATAACGAGTGTGCTTCCACTCCTTAAAAAATTCAGAACTTGATATTTATTTAATTATCGTTATTTTAGCTTCAAATTACCGTTTTTCAATAATTAAGATTTTGTTTGACAAATTAGCACTTAAGTCATAACCTTAAATTTACGTTAAGGAAATTCAAAGTTACAGTTGTAGCGCGAACTTCAGTTCGCATAGCAAGATGTAAGCGAACTGAAGTTCGCGCTACATTGAAAAAGTTGCCGAATGCCTAATTTAGAAATAAAATATTATGATGTCCTCGAATATCACCAAATCCATGAAGAAACTATTCTTTAAATCAATCCAAACAGTGAAGGATCTGTTTGACTTTGTTATCCTTCTGAACTACAGAGACAATAAATCCCAAAACAGCAACTGCGTCATAAGATCGTCTTTACGGACGGTTGCTAAGAGCGCTATTGTAAATAGATTTTATGGCGGACTAGCGCTCTTGTTTTCAACATGTCTGCTTTTATTATTATTGGGTGCGGTTTGTGTTTATAGTTTTTTCCGATTTCCACCCGGTCTTGTTATTTTCTCTATTGGCAGCCTTGTTATACTATTCCTTGTTTTTTTAAGGGTATTCCTGATACCCTTATTCTCCTTATTGAACAAGGAAAAAATTGCGCTATTAATCGAACAAAAGTATCCTTCCCTGAATAACACCCTCATCAGTTCAATTCAATTAACCAGGCACAAATTACGCGAAAAGAAAGTTGAATATTCCGGGCAAATGGTCTCGATGCTTGTGGATAATACAGCAAATCAATTAAGGCAGCTAGACCTCAGTCGTGTAATTGATAAAAAGTTTCTCCGATTAAGCTGCATAATTCTGAGCTTCTCTGCGTTTGTTTTTTGTACAATGTACGTATTGCACCGTTCGTATTTCAATAAAAATATACCCCTCCTTTTTAGCTGCCTCATTCATGAAGAAGGAATTTACGAAAAGGGGCTATCCGCTTATGCAGGGCCTATTATTGGAGACATTACGATAAGTTATCGATACCCGCTCTATTCGGGATTGCAGCAAAAGACTGTATACAATACCAGCGGAGATATTAAAGCATTAAAGGGCAGTGAGGCGCAAATGAGCGCCATAAGCGACCGGACATTAATATCTGCAGCAATCATCTTTAATGATTCAATTAAAATTCCCTTTGTGATAGAAAATGGCAAAACAATGAAAGGCGCTCTGGCATTAGTTGAGAGCGGAACGTATGTTTTCGAGACTACTGATAGCACGGGTAGAACTCTCAAGGATGCGATATCCCATAAAATTCAAGTGGATTCAGACCAATATCCTGAGGTATCCATAAATGTTCCGGCAAAAGATATCACGGTCAATGAAAAGGATGTTGTTGAACTCAAGTATACGACCAACGATGACTTTGGCATAAGTGAAATTTCTCTTGTGTTCGAGCAAGGAAATGAAAGAAAAGCTAAAATAATTACCAGCTTTAGTAAGAGACAACTCCAATATAGCGGCGCTTATTCATGGTCGCTCAGTGAATTAAACCTGAAGCCGGATGATAAGATTCCATACCATATAGAAGTAAAAGACAACGACACTATATCAGGCCCTAAAGTTGGCAGTTCCAAAACATATTATTTAGAAATATATAGTTCCAGGAAAAAGCATCAGGAACTGGTGCAATTACAAGAGGCGCTTTTACAAGAATTACTCCATATGTTATCCGATGACCTCACAAAGAGGATTGACGATGAAAAGTGTGCATCCAAAGATTATCTCGTCATGACGCAAGACGGTATACAGGAACGGGGAGAAAGAATTATTCGTATTTTTACCGATATTTTAGTGGGCATGCAAGAGGATACATTGGCAAATTATAGTGTGTACTATTCTCTCGAAAACCTGAAAAGCAAGTTCCGTGATGTTACTGAAAAAAAGCGGACAGCCATCCGGCAATCCATACAAAATATAGCAGAAAATACTATTCCAGTTTCTGTATTGAATGAATTACAAAAAGTCCAGGATGAAGAGGTCGGCGAAGTTGAAAATATAATTATTTTTCTGAATGAGTTGATTCAAAAGCAAAAACTGGACGAAGTCTTAGATACGGGAAAGAACCTTATTCAATCTCAAAACAATATTGAGAAACTACTCGATAAATTACGTAAGGAAGAAGATGCAAAACTCAACGAACAGGTACTTTCGGAACTCAAGCACATCGAAGAAACCATTCAACAAATGATGGAAAAGCTTATGAAAATGGCAGAGGGTGAGCACATGGATGAATTTTTAAATGCAGACGCCCTTAAAAATATCGAACAAAATGATATTATGAAAGATTTGAATGCCATGAAAGATGCCTTCAATAAGGGAGATTTAAATGCAGCCCTGGAGGCTGCACAGAAGCTGCTTTCTGCCCTCCAGGGGATGATGGATCAGATGAAATCTTCCGGCCAAAAATTTGCGGACTCATCCTTTTCCAATATGCTGAATGACGCAAACCAATTAGTGGATAAAATATCTGAATTGGAAAGTAAACAGAGAGAACTTACCGAAAATACCGATAAACTGAAGAAAGACATTCAAAAACGCACTTCAGAATCTACCAATGAAACCTTTAAATCGTTTTTCGAAAAACAGGAAAAAAGGGTAGAAACAATAAAAAAAGACCTTTCAGAAACGAAGGAAACCCTTGCGAAAAACGAACTGCTCCAGGAATATCTCCGTGTGAATCGCGACTTAAAACGCATGGCGGAAGACAGAGAGGCAATGGCGAGTCGTTTTAGTGAATTCTTTGGCGGTGATGAAGAGGTGAGTGAATTTCAAAAGGAATCTAACAAATTGGTTGATCTGTCCAGAAGAAACGCCGAGCTGAATCGGGAAATCAACAAAGATCCTATGCAGAGAGATTTCCTCAACATGTCGCGGGAACTGCCGCAGACGGAAGAAACCCTTTCACATTTAGAAGAAATGCTCAAGGGATGGGATGCAAAGGAGTCACTGAATTTGTCGAAAGAAATGTCACAAAACCTGAACCAGTGGAATAGCCGCATGCAAAATACCCTGGAACAAAAAAAAGTTGCCAAAAAAGAGGAAGCACCTGAAAAAGACTTAGAGGTCGCTGAAAATGTCCAGGACGCTGCGAATCAGAATCAGCAGATCACGAAAGACCTTGAATCTATGATGAAATCCCTCGAAGAACAGCAGGTCGCCAGTTTGACGCAGGAAGACAAAGATACCATGCAAAAGTATGCTGAGAAACAAAAAGAACTGCAGGAAGATACTGAAGAAATAACGGAAACGGCGGATAAACTTTCTGATCAAAATCCATTTATGGACGAGCAGGCCGACAGACAGCTAGACCTGGCGTCGAAATCTATGGGCGAAGCAAAGGAAAAACTGGACAAAAACGATGCACAGGGCGCCGTGATTGATGAAAGGGAATCGTTGTACCGCCTTGCCGAGGCAAAGAAGGGCATGGAAATGGCAAAAGAACGCATTGCGAAAGGAATGATGGGAACTGGGATTCCGATGCCCATGCAAAGGCCTTTTCACGGCCGGATGGACGAAGGCCAGTTTGGCGCTTCTACAGAAAAAGTCGAAATACCTTCTGAAGAGGCATACAAGGTACCGAAGGAATTCAGGCAAGACATCCTCGATGCCTTAAAAGAAGGACTGCCGGAAAAATACAAAGACCTGAATAAAGATTACTACCAGAGACTAGTGGATTAGGTAAACCTTAATCTAATGCAAACACGGAGAATAAAAATGTCTATAAAGGATGCACGAATAAAAGCCAGAAAGATACGAGCAAGTTTTGGAAAGAAGATATTTTCAGACAGCGCAAATCTCATCCGCGAGGACCGTAACCGTTGAACAAATTCGTTGTAGATGCCAGCGTCGCTATTAAATGCAGAAACATCATTGCAATAGAGGTAAAAAGGCAAGCGGGCATTTTTAGCACGTCCACTGATATAGTTACCAAAATGGAGTATTACCCAATTTAGTTAAACCAAATTGGAGACTATTCCGGAATGAAAATATTCAACAGAATCCTCAATATCAAAGTCCACTCCTAAATCAAATTCCACTTTACTTTAAGTTGGATATGAAGTAAGCTTGTATTGTATATGATGATAAATGAACCGATTTTTGAAAGAACCGTAATAGAGGAAATCAAAAAATATCTGCATACAAACGATATAATTGTTTTGCATGGAGCGCGCCAGGTCGGCAAAACATCTATCCTCTACTATCTTGAAAACCAACTGAAATCACAAAAAAGAATCACCTATTTCATTGACCTTGAAGATTCGCGCTTTGTAAAAATACTTGACGCAGGGGTTGAGGATTTTTTGAGGCTTCTTCGTGAAGATGGAATACATACGGATTCAAGAGAGAAAGTCTTTGTATTCATAGACGAAATCCAATATCTGAAAGACCCATCCTCTTTTTTGAAACTAATTGCAGACCATCAAAAAGGCATAAAGTTGATAGTCTCAGGCTCGTCAAGTTTTGCCATAAAGACAAAGTTCAAAGACTCCCTTGCCGGCAGGACAGTTAACTTTGAGATTTTCAATCTTTCTTTCAGGGAATTCCTGCTCTTTAAAAAATACCCATTTGAAGAAGGCAAGGTGTATACGACCAAGAAAATAGATGAGCTTAGGGGGTTGTTCAGGGAATATGTTTTGTTTGGCGGTTATCCCAGGATTGTCCTTACCCCTGAAACTGAACGGAAAGAAAAATATTTACAGCAAATTATAGACACCTATGTAAAAAAAGACATCCGGGACCTTGCTGACATAAAAGATATAGACAAGTTTAATAAACTGCTTGAAATCCTTGCCTCACAAAGTGGCCAGCAGATAAATATCACGGAATTGTCAAATACAACAAGAATAGCCAAGCAGACTATAGAAAAATATATTTTCATAATGGAAAATACCTATATAATCAAGCTTGTCAGGCCCTTCAGCCGCAATATCCGCTCCGAGCTTTTCAAACTGCCGAAGATATATTTTTACGACACAGGGCTTATGCAGATGCTCTGGCTGAAAGGGCTGCAGAAAGAGATTATCGGCAATGTGTTTGAAACGGCAATCTTTGCCGAACTTGCAAAGAAGTACACACAGAATGCTGTTTCTTATTGGCGGACAAAGGATGGAAAGGAAATAGACTTTATCCTTAAGATAAAAAATCATATATTTCCTGTAGAAGCAAAGCTCAACTTCGGACAGTTTAATCCTTCAGCAGTGCAGTACTTTAATAAGCATTACGGCATAGATAATTACAGGGTAGCAGCCCTGAACGGCAACCCTGAGAGCAAGTTTTATATTTATCCATGGGACCTATAGAGAATGAAAAATATGGGACAAGTTTTTTTGACTGTATTGAGGAATATTTCTACACCAGAATGAATAATCAGGGAATGGTAAATGGTAAATAAATCTGTTTTCATTGTCTTGTTTATTGATTGCTAATAGAGGCTTATGGAAAAGAACCTTGAGCATAGAATGTAACGCAAATGGTACCTTGCAATATAAACCACAATTTTGATGTTTTTTTGTGTCACAACGATAAAGACAAGCCTCACGTTGAGTCTTTATACTTTCGCCTGAAAGAAAGTGGCATTAATCCGTTTCTCGACAAATACTGTCATCTCGCTGGCAGGTCTTTCTTGTCTGGTATAGAATCAGGCTTCAGGGCGTCGTCTTCCTGCGCTGTTTTCATCGGACCTCACGGTATTGGTGGCATACAACAGATTGAATTGGAGATGGCAGTAGTACGAAAAGCAAGGGAAAGGAATTATCCACTTATTCCGGTTCTTCTGCCCAGCTCCAGTTCCGGCAATTTACCACTTTATATTACATTGAACACATGGGTGGACTTTAGTAGCGGTATAAATAATGACGAAGAATTTAAACGTCTAATTGCAGCCATAAAAGGTGACTTACAACTGTTGACTGAGAATGTCAAGGAACCTCTCTCGTCTTTATTAGCGTTTTCTAAAAGTTCTCACGTTGCCATTCCAAACCAGCCTCTTAAGGACATTAAGAAGGCATTAAAGAAATCATCAATGTCATTATTAAATTGGCCTACCACATTAGCCGATGGCCGATGGATAACAAGGAGAGAGTTTGATCGTATCAGAGAGAAAATTGAGGCGAATAGCACGAGTACCACTTTGCTTTTGGGGGCTCCCGGAAGCGGTAAATCAGCCCTATTAGCGAGAATCGCCCAAGATTTGTTGAACGTGGGAATAGCAGTATTGGCTATCAAAGCGGATATCATACCTTCCGATGTAAAAACAATAGAGCAGTTGACAACCTATCTTGAACTTCCCGGAGAACCTTCCTCTTGTATAGAAGTCTTAGCAAAATTTGAAGGGGTAGTGCTGATTATAGACCAACTCGATGCTCTCGCCGACATGGTGGACTTACATTCTCACCGTCTCGGCTTAATGCTCAATTTGATACGCAACGTTTCTACATTGCCGAATGTGCATATCATTACCTCTTGTCGTACTTTCGAACACATGCATGACCCTCGCCTGAGGAATCTGGACGCTGAGAGCATTAACATGGAATTGCCGTCTAAAGAGGATGTCAAAGTCGTTTTGTCGGAAAAAGGAATTCAAACAACAGGTTGGCCGATAGATTTTATTGAAATACTCCAAACCCCGCAGTATCTTAAAATTTTCTTAGAGTATAGTCGTGGGACAACTGAACCTGAAATATTTCAATCATCCCATGCAATGTTGAATAAACTGTGGCAAGAACATATTGAGAGTGCAGGGAATGTCTGTATAGACCTTGTCGATACCATTGCCACTATAATGGCTGAGAGAGAGGAATTATGGCTTCCTGTAGTTCAATTTCAAGATCACATGTCTATCTTACGAAAGCTTGAAGCGGTCTGTATTTTAACTTTCGATGAAATCGGGCAGAGGGTGGGGTTCAGTCATCAGACGCTTTTTGAATACGCGCGAGCACGAGCATTTGTAAGAATGGAAGGATCTTTATACAACTATGTGCTTCAAAGACAAAACGGAATGTTTGTACGACCACAACTCTGGAATGCTTTGAATTATCTTCGTTCTGCCGACCAAGCAAGTTACAAGAGAGAGGTGAGTGCTCTTTTGCATAATGATCAACTGAGGTTGCATATCAGAATTCTCATAATTGAATTTCTCAGTCAATTGAGTAACCCTCAGGAGTTCGAAGCCAATTGGTTATTACCTTATTTGGAACAACCGGAGTTTAGGCATAGGATATTGTCCTGCATGTCCGGAAGCAAAGGGTGGTTTGATATCATTGCTGATACTCTTTTGCCAGCATATATGACACAACCTTATGACCAAGCGATTTCAGTCGTTGCATTGTTACAAAATGCCTTGATTTTTGCAAAAGACAAGACGCTTAATTTGATAGAAAAATTCTGGCTTCAGACACCCGACAAAGACAATCTTACTCTGTTAGTTCTTGACTATCTCAAGACTTGGGATGAAAAAGCCCTGAATATGGCTTGCCTTATCTTTAGCAGGGCGGACACTCCCAACCACTGGATACAACCAATAGTTACTCTTGTATCCGGGCATGCTCCACAACTGGCTCCGAGATTATTAAAAGTCTATTTGGACAGACTTTTAGCAAAGGTTCATTTGGAAGCAGCCAAAGAGTTGCTGCCGATGCCTGTAAACCCATCAGAAGAGGAGCAGATACTGTATGCCTTGACTTATGAAAAAAATAAAGCATATAAACAGCTTCTTGAGGCAAATAGAGATTTCTATGAACTATCATCAGTCGCTGAGGCTACGCCGTCGGAATTCCTCCATTCTATTTGGCCATGGTTTATAGAAGTGTTAACCCTTATTGTGAACGAACCGCATCATATACTGATTGGATATAGAGATGACCACTGTTTAGCGACAAATTTAGATGGCGATGTTGAAGGTATAGGTGAATATCCTTTAATTTCTTCCATAGAAATTGCTGTCAAGAGTTTTGCAAGTCAAGACTCTAAGGCGTTCATGGAGTTTTATGACGAATGGAAGAATGCAGACTTTTTGGTTGTGCAAAGACTATTAGCAAGAGGCTTGGCAAGACTGTCCGAGAGTCATCCATACAAAATATTTGAATTCTTGACGGAAGACAAACGCAGATTAGTCCTTGGAGGTTATCAAGATAAACACTCGGATACCAAAGCACTTATCACGCTGTTAGTACCGAAACTTGATAGAGATAGCCTTATTAAGCTTGAAACGGCTTTATGCGACTTCAATATGTATAAAGAGGCGTGGCGTGAGGAAGAACCAAATATTAGATTGGATCGTCTTAAATACAATCGCCAACATCGCATCCGTCTTCTGAGAGCATTTCCTCTTGAATATATGAGTGAGAAAACACGACGTTTGTTAGCAGAGGAAGAGCTGGCTTTCCCAAATCTGGATGATAGAGATGTGCATTTTAGCGGTGTTCGTTGTATTGGCAGCCCTATGTCAGTTGAGCAAATGACAAAAGCAAGCGATGAGGAAATTATAGGCCTGTTTAATCTGCTTGGAAATAAATCTGATCGTCACCCTAAAGATTGGCTAAAAGGGGGAACAGCTCAGGCATCACAGGCATTTAAAGAATTTGCTAAAGAACACCCTGATAGGGTTATTAGCATAATATTTAAAATGGATTCAAATGCGCATAATATGCCGGTGAGTTATGCCATAGAAGGTCTTGGCAATTCTAATTTATCTACAGCAGAATTATTCAATGTAATTTCTGCTCTTGTTAAAGCTGGTTTTGACAGCAATGATTTCCATTTTCATGCAGCAAGTGCTATAGGTAGTCGTATTAATTCAAACACTCAATTGCCTGAGAATTTTTTTGAGATGCTGAGAAATTGGTTAACATCATGGAGCCCTCCGGTACAGATAAACACAATAGAAGAACAAGCCGATGGGGAATCTGTGATTTGGCAAAGCCATAGGATGATAATGCTGCCTCATGGTAATTATCCTATCCTTGAAACCATTTCACGGGCATGTTTGTTGCCTAAACAGCCGTTGACGGATCGTTGGTTATCTATATTGGAAGAACATCTACTCCGAGATGAAGACCCTGATGTATGGAAGGTTTTATCAATATATTGGCTGCCAAATCTTGCTTTTGCAGACAAAAATCGTTCAGAGCGTTTTTTAGATGCCCTTTTTTCAAAATATCCCCAAGTAATAAACTCTGCTGACGGTGCGATTTTGATAGCACGAACCCAGTCTTGGGTTAGTGGATCGTTTGTATCTAAATGGCTTAATCAGTTAAAAGATAGCGACTGGAAACTTGGAGCACAAGCATACGCAGAGATAATATTGCTACGTCATACATGGTTTCCTGAATGTAGTTGGGCAAAAGAGGCGATTAAAGATATTCTTTCAGAAAAACATGAAAGATCTGAAAAAATGATAGATTTGTTTATAGGTGTTGCTTACACTGCAGTTGAATTATGGTCTGAACTTCAATATCGGACTTCTGGAACTGAATTTCTGTTGAGACTTATACCGACTCCTGATAATAGAGTGCTAAGGGCTGTTTCGCACATTTTCGGAAGAGAAAATACATTATTTTATGACGATAATATGAAGCGAATACTTAACTCTCTTTGTATATATCCTGAGGTATTAGCAAATGATAGAACTGGTTATTTGATAGAAGCATTAGAGAACATTGTCATAATTGATCCCGATAGGGTTTATCAAATTTGCTCAGCAATAGTTGATAAATTGGGCAAAAAGTTGACGAATATCGCTCAAAGCTCTGCTATTTGGAGCGAAAACATTATCAATATTGCATTAGCATTAAATCGCTTGGATATGCCGCATAGAGAAAGAGGACTTGAACTATTTGAGAAATTGCTTAATCTTGGTGTTTGGAGAGTAAGAGAGACGCTTTTAGAATTAGACCGCAGGCTTGTGCCTAACGTAGTAGCACGACCAAGCCGCAGGCGCAGACGGCGTGGAAAATAATAGGTTTGCTAGTGTAGTGCGTCTTAAATAAGTTTACTTATGACTTTACACCGTAAAAGGATTCCACTATAATGTTAATTGATGAAGAAAGCGGACCCTATTCAGCTATCTTCCGAAGAGCGCTCAACCCTCAACGCTTGGGCCGGCGGACGAAAATTACCGTTGCGAATAATCCAACGCGCTCAAATTATCTGTATGGCCGCCGACGGGGTTTTGAGTCAAGACATCGCACAGACTCTTCAAATTTCCCGTCCAACCGTTCAACTTTGGCGTCAACGGTTCCTTTCGCTTCGTCTGGCCGGTCTAGAAAAAGATGCT